>CAZMYK010000179.1:0-7448 GCA_964570435.1 uncultured Saprospiraceae bacterium
CCGACGAATCTCACGAACATGATATTAAGCTTGGATCTTGGAATGTTAATTATTCTGTTGATTCTAGTATTTCGCTTGTCGATAATCTGATTAAGATTGACACCCACTTTGTGATGGGAAGCGATCTGCGTGTTCTTCATTTTGGGCATGCAAATGGAACCTGGGTCGATATGGTCACGACGTCGACATATGCGATTTATGTGGATGGTAGTGGGCGCATAGTGATCAACCAGGCTAAGACTGAAACTAGCAAGAATAATGGTAGTCTTGGTGCTAATTGGGTGGTAAAATTTATGCAAAAACTAGATCATAAAATCACCCTAGCCCATATAGTACAATCCTTTCAACAAAAGGCTGAGAGTCTTATTGAAAATTACAATAATGACTTGCAAAAAGCTTTGAATGGGCCATCTAATTTTATTTTCCCCAATGGAAAAGAACTGGCGTTTACAGGTGTCCAATTTTCAGACTACCTGGACCTAATCGCCTCCTTTAGCTATCAGTAAATAATCTTTTATATAACCTTTTCAAAATCCAAATTTATGTCTAATTCAATTAAGACAAGGAGCGTGCTTATTGACAATTTTAAGCAATCTGAACTCATTTCTCCACAACACAAATTCGAGGCGCTTCAAACACAAGATGGCTTTGCCTTGCTATTTTCTATAGCTACCGATGGGCACTTTTACCTAACTTCTAGGCAGGAAGGTTCTAAAGCTCCATGGAAGAAGGAGGCCTTGTCATCAGACCTCGATAAGCAACTTGGTGCAACATTTGCTTCTAAAACATTTGCTATCGCGGAAAACAAAAGTAGCAATAAGATTAATGTTGCCCTTGCCATAACAGCAAACGGTGCTGATCACCTATTTCTTTCTTTTGGGCACAGCAATCAATCCGGAGCTATCAATAAAGATTCTATCCAATGGGTGTCCGCACCCTTTAACGACCCAAACTATAAGCAAGAGGTTAAGATCGCCAATACATTTATTAGCCCACTAGCAGACCAACAGTTTGTGGTTGCAGACCTGCTTCAAGAAGATGGATTCTATAAGCGATACCATGTTACAAAATCTGACAGTGGTTTCCACTGGCAGGAAGCTCCGAGTGAATTGCAAGTTAACGAGAAAGTCATCAGCTGTTTAGGTAAAATAAAGCCCAAGGGCTTCCCTGGAATGTATAATCTCTCTGCTATAAATGCAGAACAAGAGCTTTCTTTCACCGACCTTCCCAACCCATTTGGTATAGTGAACACCTTGCTCTTAACCTGTCCTGCAAAGGCAAACAATATTTCTACCATATCGACTGACGCGGCTACCAAGGTGACAGATCTCTTTATTTCGGCAGAGGACGGATTGTACTACTATCCTTCGAATCTGCAGACTTCTGTCGGGAAGCCCATCCATATTGTTGAAGATCCGATATTCGATGGTGTGACAAAATTGTTTTCTTGTTTTGAAAACAGCAAGTGTATAGTGTGGGGACTAAATAGGGCAAATCAGATCTTCCACACCGAATGTGAAGCTTCACAAATGTCTGAATCTCAATCATGGTCATTGCCACTTCCTATCTTGAACTCAGTTGATGCGATGTCACCCTTTATCAATAAGGTTGATAGTGCTAATTCGTTCATGGGCATTGCAGGTAAGGAACTGAAAATTGCGAGGCAAGAAGTTAGCTCGACACTGTGGAATATCGAGAATGTGGATCTGCCAGCACCTATTCCAAGCGGCAAGCTGGAGCAAGTTCATTTGATAAGTATTCGCCATGGAGCTAAAGAGGAAATTAGCTTAAAAGCTGATGCTAGGGCGATCGTAGAAGTCAATGGTCTGTACCAAATACTTGATCGAACACCTGTGCTTATTCAGACTCATGGAAAACAACTGACCAATATTGTACAGAAGGCCAATAATCTAACACCGAATACCTTTACCATTATTGATGGAAGTGGTACAGAACATGTAGTAGATCCTAAAAAGTCACTTTTTAAGGACATACATTCCAAGCTTGGCACGGTGGGTGGACTTCAAGCTGCCCAATACAATGACCTAGCTGGAAGTCCTAAGAAGATCCTACCGAGTGGTGTTCCAGAATCCAAATTGCAAAAGGCTGCCAACAATATTCAGTTGCTGGCTCAAATTAATTCCAATAAAGTTGAAAGCATAGCGCAGTACCCAACCGAATTTTCCGTTCTTGACATCAAAAGCGACCTCGGTGATTTGCTGTCATGGTTCGGAAATGAGGCTGAAGGTGTCTACAAAATTGTCCATGAGTCAGGGGTGTGGAAGTTGATCATTAATCTTCCTGGGAAGGTGTATCATGCTGTTATTTCTGGAATAGAAGATATACTTGCAGTCGCGGGTGCGATTTTCAAATCAATTGGAATACTGCTAGACGATCTAATTAACTTCCTAAAACACCCAATTTTATGGAAGAATATCTGGAATACTCATGTCACCTTAGATAAGATCTTGCACAATGGAGCTTCTTATCTCAAGACTGCGATTGGAGGCAGTACTGAAAAATTTACAGAGATTATTAACAAAGGCATGCAGAAGGCTACAGGTATGGTGGATCAATTACAGATTCCGACCCAATTTGCCAAGACTACACTAGATGATCTTCTTGGAAAAGCTCTTCCAAAGAAAGTGGCTGCAGCGCAGGACCATACCTTGGATTGGTTGGCCTATCAATTATCTCACAATTTGCCAACCGATGTGTTCGAGAGCATTGAGGCGAAATCTATTAATCCGTTACAAGACTTACTCACCGAAATGAAGGCCTTTATCAAGGGACCAATGTCTGAGTCATTAGGTGAGGTTTTTAAAGACAAAGAGCACTTTAAGACTGTTTTTCTGAACCCTAAAATAGACATTGGACAGATTTTCGAAATGTTCCAGAAATTGGCGACTGACTCAGTTGGTTTTGCAGGAAGTTTCGTTCAGAAGCTAGTCGCTAAACTTGGAGAATTGATTGATTTTGTATGTGAAAAGGTTAAGATTGGATTAGATATTCCTATAATTTCGAGTTTTATCAAATCCCTAGAGGCCCTATTTGGTGGATATAGAAGCTCGACATCTAGTGCCTTGTTGTTGTTGTCTGTACCACTAGTAAGCATTTATAGCGGAGTCCATGGAGGGCTGCCCTTCGAGCATGGTTCCTCCATTGCCACAGATCCAAGTTTTTTTCACCAGACTTTCACTTTCTCTGGAATAAGTGCTCAAGAAACTTTGGCGGATGGAGGCTTTCTCAATGTCTACACTAAGTATTGTCAACCGATTGGTGGAATCTTGGGATTGATTTCTGACTACTTGACAGGATGTGCAGATCTATCAAATCTTAACTTTTTGATGTGGATAGAAACAATACCCTTAAATGTTCTAAGTACCTTTTTGACCATTGACATTCCAGAAGGTGATATTTCTATTGCCTACTATATTATCAAGTGGGCGATCAAGATACTAATTGACTTGCTAGTTGGGAGCGTGGGCAGTTTTATACCTGAGCCAGGCGATGCGATTGCGGAACTACTAATTCACATATTTGATTTGTACTACTTTGTCTTTGACATTGCGCTTGCAATAGGCAAGGGAGCAGACGATTTTGAGAATTGGGTACCACTCATCATAGACGCAAGCAATGAATTTGGTTCTGTTATGGCTGAGATTGGCCTGGTCTTGACAGGTGCGGGCCAAGACAGCGTTTTAGTCGGAGCTGAATTAGTTTGGCTTATTCCCTTGGGTCTACCCTTGGCAGCAAGTGGCATGGGAATAGCCTTCTTAGCTGACGTCGCAGAAGTAGTCACAGGGATAGTACTAGACTAAGAGATATGGGGCCGACGCTGGCTCGGCCCTAATTTTTTTCTGTTGAAGAGTTAAAACAGGTATTTCTACTCTTTTTTGCCCTAATTGATAGTTGTACCTTTGATAGGAATCAATATTTGAAATCCATAACCCCAAGAAATGGAAAAACAATATGAAAAGAAACCGTCGTCTGTTGCGGCGGCTGAATCTGCTGATACTTTCAGCCAATTAGAAAGTAGGCAGCCTCCAGTTTTTCAACTTAAGAAAGGCAAGGAAGAAGGTGAGGAATTAGAGGATGAATCAATCCAACTTAAGAAAAGTAAGTTTGATCTTCCGTCCGATCCACCTGACTCGAATGCTTCTGTTGTAGGAAACGCTCAGGCCAACAAGGGGCATGAAAAAGAGCCTTTTCAACTCAAGCCCAATGATACTGGACTGCCGGATCAATTGAAGTCTGGTGTGGAGAACCTGTCAGGTTTTTCACTAGATGATGTGAATGTGCACTACAATTCCTCAAAGCCAGCGCAACTGCAGGCACATGCCTACGCGCAAGGGACGGATATACATCTCGGACCAGGACAAGAGAAACATCTACCTCATGAAGCTTGGCACGTTGTCCAGCAGAAGCAAGGAAGGGTCAAGCCTAGTCGTCAGATGAAGGGCAAGGTCAATGTGAATGATGATGAAGGTCTAGAGACAGAGGCAGATGTGATGGGAGCGAAGGCTCTACAAAATGCTGGGTTGTCTTCACCTGGCAAGGCACTTAGTACATCTTCGAAGTTAGAGGATGTATTTCAAATGAAACTAGAAAAAGGGAAGCTAAATATCGTGGGAGAGCATCATTCCACAAGTGATAAGATAAGAGATGTAGAGAGAGAATTTACAGCGGCAAAAGAGTATGGAGGCTATTGGCAAGAGGGAGATTTCAAACCTGATGATGAAAATGAAGAAAAATTTGGAGACGAGCCACATTTCAGAGCACTCCAAGGTGCGATAGCATTCGTTTCAGTTTGTGATACCCTGATTGCTGATTTTGATAGCGACAATAGATTAGCCAAAGTTAAGAAGTTGGGACACCTGCTTAACCAGATGTGTCTTAATATAGATAACTACAAGTACAAAGATAGACTAGAAATTAATCTTACTTCCTTGAAGACACTCGCGACAAAATTTTCTGATGATGCAACTGCGGGTAGAATCACGCAAGCACATGTTATTCAGATTAGGAAGTATCTACAAGATACTGTTATGCCAGCCTTACACCCCCATATCAATACAAAAGAAGGTACAGCAGCAATCAGGTCTATCTACATGTTGATCAATGCAGAAGGTAGCACCAAGGAAGGAATCTGGAAGGTAGGTGAAGCCCACCTGCCAGATATAGAATTGTTCGAGACCAAAGAAAATGTCACAGTTACCCATGAAACAGAATTCCATGAGTACTTGGTTGACTATATGATAGAACAACTGCAATAGTTTGAAGTTAGTGTGAACTGCAGCGTCAAATGTGGGTTTTTCTTATAGACCGAGGAAAATTGCCCCTAAGTCTAAATTTGGCATCTTATTGCTTCGAAGTCTTGTTTTAGGATATGTGCTCATACTTTCTTTCTGATTTGAAAAGCGATATTGATCTGGATTATCTAGTAATCTGCTCTCCTGCAAGGAAGTGTAAGCTAGCATACACTTGTATGATAAGTAATTGTAAATCAATAATTTATTAAATACTGATCTTCTCCCTTTCAACAAAAAAGGAGTGGAAATCTCAAATTTGTCGACTTAATTGAATTACAACCCTTCTGTATCTTTCTATAGTATTTCGAAATCATGAATATTAAACTAAACCTATAGATCACAGACTGCAGACTTTCATCTCTGGGGACTTAAACTAATGACAATTTGGGCCAAGCAGGCCTGATACTAACTTTCTATATAGATTTTTTTACCGGATGCTATTTGGGTATTCACGCTCATGTAGGTGGCCACATACATGATTTGGGTTTGAGTTAAATTTTTTCACTCCTAAAATCTTAAATCATGGACATTATTGAATGGATCTTAGCCATTATTGGCGAGGATTTAGGGGGATTCTAGTCTCTAAGAAATAACACCATAGAAGAAGCGCTATGGTGTTTTTTCTATAATTGTTTCTCAAGCCATGAACGGTATAATAGTTTATCATAATTCTTTAGATTGATTGTAATCCTGGTGAAGTCTTTTTTAACAAGCAATTCGATCACCTTTATGAAGTTGAGATAGCAGGAAAAAAAATTTTCACTTATTTCACTTCTATTTCTCTTAAGCGTCCTTTTGAAATTATTTAGGAAGTTCTTCAAGAGCGCATAGTTCTGGGCTCGATCCTTGTAGAGGACTACTAATTCTAAGCTTAGAGATATCGCTTTTTGAAAAAAATTCTCAAATTCCATCCCTATGATCAGCGGATAGATCTGCTCATAGTTTTCATGTATGAAGGCATTTTGAGCAAGGGCCAAGTTGCTTGTAGACTCGATTGATGAACCAGCGACCTTGAACTTCCACTTATGAATAAAGGCATTCGTCCATTCAAAGCTTTGAAGCACACCCACGGTATTAACAAGGTTGTGAAAACGTATAATTGGTATTTTTCCATTGTACATCAGCACCTTGTTGTCCAATGCATACTCAAACAACTTAATGTTCGTGTCGGCATCTCTTTGCAAGTCTGAAAGCCAGAGTCTAATGGAGCAAGTGATCAAGTACATTGTTAAGATGGTATGTAGATCACTTGGGCACTTTATGTCACCTGAGTACAGCACTGCTAGAAGCTTTGTGAATTTTTCTACATTGGGCTTTTTCAGGAGACTTTGCAATTCAACAAGCAACATAGACAAGCTACCATCAGGAATCAGTTTGGAGATTTGATCGATAGTCTCAGTATGGTGGCGGTAGTCAATTTTTCGAATGAGTCCCCAATTAATGAGCTCGCACTGGTAAAGGAGCAATTTTAATTTGCTGTTAATAAGTTCATGGCTTGTTACTTGATCTAGTAGCTTATCACCATCCTTGTATTTTGTAGGATTATCACTATAGTATTGTTGGTAGGCGATCTGTGCTTGTGCCTTCATTTTTATTAGTGATATTTTTTCATCCGCTTTAATTGTACGGTCAATCTTTCTGGCCTTTTGGTCTGCCTTCTTAAAGAGGCCCTTGGCATTGTATATTTTATTGAGCAGGAGGTCTCTTTCGTAGTCTGTCTTTTTAAGGTGGTCATGCAGGATAAAGTCTTCAATAATTAGATTGAGGCTAGAAAGGAGGTTGAGGAATCTCTTATGGCTGATATTTGTAAAGTACTTGACTCTAATTTCTTCCTTTCTTGGAATAAGATTGAGTTGTTCTTTGTTGGTTTTGAAGTAGGAGAAAACTTTGAATAGGTCACTATCCTTTCTATGGTGGAACAAGACCCACTTGTTCAGTTCGATCCACTGTGCCTTTTCAAATGTGGCAACGGTATGAATAATATTCAAGGGCATTCCGAGGATTATGGTGTGTTATCGCAAATGCTAAGATACTGTTTATCAGTAGTCTGTTGTTTTGTTTGGCGGGGTTACTATCTTAAATATAAGTGGAAATATTCAAATTGGTGTAAAAAACCTGTACTGATCGTCATTTAGT
>CAZMYK010000180.1:0-7442 GCA_964570435.1 uncultured Saprospiraceae bacterium
GCGAAATTGTGGGCGAGGTTACGGAAATCAATTCGTATCTCTATGCGATCAGCACCTTCAATTGCCCTGGGGATATTCGCTTTCAGTATGCTTGGAGCCCCATACATTGTCAGAATCTTTACAACAGATCAAGCCCTAATTGAGGTTGCAGTCCGGGCCCTGCGAATATCCTTCCTTGCAACTCCATTGATAGCGATAGGTCTCATTGGTAGTGCCTACTTTCAATCCATAGGAAAGGCCTTACCTGCATTGTTGCTAACGCTCACCAAGCAGGGCTTTTTCCTAATTCCCTTGATCTTGCTTCTGCCGCCTGTGATGGGAACCGATGGCATATGGTGGTCCTTCCCAATAGCAGATATAGGCGCAGCCTTGATCACCTATTTTTATTTGAGAAAGCAGCTGAGGAAGATTCCAGGAGTGGCGGATACTTCAGTTTCATTGTGATTTTTTAATAATTCGTCGAAATTTGTGTTGTGATTCAAATTATTATAGATTTAGATTGTTAAGTAGAAAATACCTAGAATGAAAGAAGAGATTGATGACCTACGAAAGGCTGTAGAATCAAGTCCCGAAAATACTTACATCAGATTGTTGCTGATTCGAGCTCTGAAAGGGAGGGAGGGTAGCGAAGAAGAAGTAGTTGAACAGATTTCAGAGTTACTCAAGTATGATTCACAGAATAAGGAAGCAAAAAACATCCTTGCGCAGCATTACTATCATACCGGTAAATTATCTGCTTGCATCATCTTGGGCGAGGAGTTGTTGGAAAAGGGGCAAATAATACCAAAGACTAAGCTGATCCTTGCAAAGGCCTACTACGATGAGAAGGATCTAAGAAAGGCAAAAGAGATTTATGAGGAGGTCTTGGATTATGATCCTGACATGATGGATGAGCAGCTCGATGCAGCTTTTCGAATCAAGCTAGACCACTTTGAAGATGAGTATACAGATAGCCACTTCCTGCAGAAACCCATGATGGGATTCAAGGACGTCGGTGGCATGGCCGTTGTCAAAAAAGAAATAGAACTCAAGATCATTAAGCCCTTGGAACATGCTGAGTTATATGCCCAGTATGGTAAGAAGGTTGGTGGAGGCCTCCTACTTTATGGCCCTCCCGGTTGTGGAAAAACCTTTATTGCGAAGGCTACAGCAGGTGAAATTGACGCCCACTTTATTAATGTTTCATTGAATGATATCTTAGATATGTTCATTGGGAATTCTGAGAAGAACCTTCATGACATTTTCGAGATTGCGAGGGCCAATACCCCGTGCGTGATGTTCATAGACGAGATCGATGCCTTAGGCGCAAAGCGTTCTGACATGAGACAATCTGCAGGCAAGAACGTGATCAATCAATTCCTAGCTGAGCTAGATGGTTTAGAGGCTAATAATGACGGAATTCTAATCATTGGGGCAACAAATACACCCTGGCATCTTGACTCTGCCTTTCGAAGACCTGGAAGATTCGATAGGATAATCTTTGTGCCTCCACCAGATTTAGAAAGTAAGATCGAGATACTAAAATTGAAGTTGGAGAATAAGCCCACTGGGAAAATCGATCTTAAGGCTGTTGTGAAAAACACCAAGGACTTTTCTGGTGCCGATCTGGATGCATTGTTAGATATTGCAATCGAGGGGAAGCTTGAAAAGGCGATGGAAACTGGGATACCTGAGCCGCTGACCACAAAGGACCTTGTGGATGCTGCAAAAAAGCATAAGCCCTCTACTGTGGATTGGTTTACAACTGCAAAAAATTATGCCTTGTTTGCAAACCAATCGGGTCTATACAATGATATACTGAAATACATCAAATGAATTACGGCCAATTATCGGCAAGACTTGAATTGCTTTTTAATCAGCAGCGTTACGAAGAGGCCGAACATCAATTGCATGGCTATCTAGAAGAGTTTCCTTCAGACCAATACGCGCAGTACATGCTTGCTGTTACCTTCTTCAGTCAGAACAAATTGGACCAAGCGGACCAAGTTCTTAACTTATTGATTGAGGACAATCCAGCGGAGCATGGCTACTTGGCCTTGTCCGCAAGAATAGATATAGCACGAGAATTTCTAGCAAAGGCGGAGGAAAAAATTGAAATCCTCCTTTCTGCTGATTCTCAAGATCCAGAACATTACAACTTAATGGCCACGGTCAAGTTTAAGCAAAGGAACTATGATCGCGCACTTTGGTTTGCCGAAAGAGCCTTATCAATTGATCCAGAAAATCTTCAAGCCCTCAATCTAAGGACCACCGTCTCAGGAATTCTAGGTCACACAGAAGCTGCTAACATCAGTATTAAGGAAGCCTTGCAACAAGATCCAGAAAATGATTGGACAATTGCAAACTATGGGCAGCAACTCTTGAGGGAGGGTAGGGTAGAGGAGGCACTTGATCAATTCAAGGATTCCCTTTCTAAGAATCCCAACAATGAGCTTGCACAGTATGGACTTAAGGAAGCTCTAAAATCTAGATTCTGGCCTTATAAGATTTTCTACAAGTACCAGATGTTTATGTCCCGTCTTACATCCCGGCAAATGTGGGGGTTGATGATCGGAGCTTTTTTCACATTGAGAATTCTAGGACAGACTGCAGAAAGAAATCCAGAATTAGCAGTCTTTCTGAACCCAGTGATCTACCTAGTGGTCGCAGTTTTCCTTAGTACTTGGATTATCCAACCACTGATGAACCTGTACTTGTTAACGAATAAGTATGGTAAACTCCTACTAGACGATCATGATAAGCAATCTGCCAAGTACGTTGGTATTTCGCTCCTGCTTGCACTTGTGGGTATTGCAGGAAGCTTGATCTTGGGTGTTGAAAGCCTGATGATTATTGCACTGTTTTTTGTTGCACTCATGATCCCGCTAGGAACCATGTTCCACCCTCCCACAAGTGCTGGTAGAAAAAAAACCGTCTACTTTACCATCGGAATTGTAGCCATAGGTTTGATAGGATTCTTTCTTAAGTTGGGGTCTGGCAGTGACCTAGGCATTATTATTGCGCTGGGAGGAATATTTGTATACCAGTGGTTCCTGAACGGAATTATGATCAGGGCTGGTTCTAGGATGATGGACTAGGATAAAAAAAATCAATAATGTGTTTACAGCAACGCATCATGAAGAATTTCTACAGGATGTTGGCTCAATCTACCTGTTCCATCTTGGATCTGGTGTCTACATGAAGTACCAGAAGCAGCGATGAGATGATCTATTTCTGATTTCAGGATGGCTGGTAATAAGGTTTCTCTTCCAATCTGCATGCTGACCTCATAGTGCTCTTTTTCATAACCAAATGAACCTGCCATCCCACAACAACCAGAAGGTATTATTTCTACTTGATGTCCAATAGGTAGTGACAAGATGTGTCCAGTGTAGTCGACTGATGATAGGGCCTTCTGATGACAATGGCCATGGACAAGGATCTTTCTTTCCTTAGTATCGAAATGTTCAGCAGTGATTCTACCTTTTTCAACCTCTTGAAAAAGGAACTCTTCGATGGTAAATGTGTACTGAGCCACATCTTCTGCCTTACCAATAAGTGATTCACTAACGATCTTTGGGTATTCATCTCGAAAACTTAGGATGGCTGAAGGTTCGATTCCAATCAATGGTCTATCCTCGCTGAGAATCGGATGGAAGACTTCAATATTTCTGTCTGCGCACTGTCTTGCATGAGCAAGGAAGCCTTTGGAAAATGCTGCACGACCACTCTCAGCATGGTCAACTATATTGATTTTGTAGCCCAATCGGTCAAGCAGAGAGAGTGTTTTTTTACCTACAGACTCATCGTTATAGTTTGAAAATTCATCTACAAAGAGATAGATTTCTTTGACCCAATATTTCTGCTGCCTAGAGAACTTCTTGGCTATTGTTTTGAGGCTTTTTTTATTGAGTTGAGGTAGTGTCCGTTCAGTGGCTACGCCAATGGTTTTCTTGACCAAATTGGACCTTAGTAGGGCGTTGCTAATGGGGCGAAATGCATAGCCTAGAGCATTGAGCTTGTTAATCCTAGCAAATATTCGACTTCTCAATGAAGGAGGCTTGGTTTTATGATATTGGTACAAAAATTCAGCCTTTAAGATCGTCATATCCACATTGGAAGGACACTCAGTACCACAGGCCTTGCATGAAATACAAAGATCCAGGGCCTCCTTAATTTCCTCGCTTTCAAAGGGTTTTGTACTCTCTTTCGGATTGCTTAGAAAGGTTCTTAGGGCATTTGCACGGGCCCGAGTAGAATCTTTTTCGTCACGAGTGGCACGGTAGCTCGGGCACATGGTCCCACCAGAAAAACTCAACTTCCGACAATCTCCAGAGCCATTGCATTTTTCGGCAGATCTAATCATACCGCCGGCCTCATGGAATCTAAAGATGGTTTCAGGTTCAGGAGGAATTTTGCCCACCTCGTATCTTAGGGATGACGCCATTGGGGCAGGGTTGACAATCTTTCCAGGATTGAATATGTTTTTTGGATCCCAAAGCTTCTTGACATCATTAAAGACAGCATACATTTCGTTGCCAACCATCAAGGGAATAAATTCGGCCCTTACCCTCCCATCTCCATGCTCCCCGCTTAATGAACCACGATACTTTTTGACAAGTTTGGCAGTTTCAAGCGTAATATCGTAGAAAAGTCGAACGTCGTCTGCTTTCTTAAGATCGAGGATGGGTCGAAGATGAATTTCACCCGCCCCTGCATGTGCATAGAAAACGGCCTTTTGCCCAAATTTTTTCATCGTTTCTTCGAATTCTGAAATGTAGTCGGCAAGGTCTTGAATTCTAACAGCGGTATCTTCGATGCATGCTACTGCCTTGGCGTCGCCGGGGAGGTTAGCCAATACACCAAGTCCAGCTGCTCGTAGCTCGAAAACCCTTTTATCATCTGGAGCATATACCTTTGGGATCGAGTAGGCTGCAGATCCTTCTTGGATAGCATGCTCGCAGTCTTGAGAAATTTTTAGCAGGTCTTCCTTGGTTTCTCTGTTGAATTGCACCATTAGTACTGCCTTAGGATCTCCGTCAAGAAAGAAGCGATTTTTTTCTTGTGTCTTATTGGCCTTAGTGCAGTCTAGGATTACCTTGTCCATCAACTCACACATATCGGGCTCAAAAGACATAATCAATGGTATTGCTTCCATGGCTTCCTTGACACTATTGAAGTGCGGACAGATAACCACTCTTTCTTTCCCTGGGATTGGGTCCAAACTCAATTTTACAGCGCTTGTAAATGCAAGCGTCCCTTCCGAGCCAGTAAGCAGCTTTGTGAGGTCGAAGTTACTTGCGAGTGCGTCCAAGGCGTATCCAGTATTCCTTCTCTTGACTTCAGGGTGGGGGAAGTTTCGATCTATCGATTCACGAAGATTGGGATCCTGCATCATTTCTGAAAGGTGGCCTATAATTCTTCCTTCCAGGCTGTTGTTTGTTGATTTTTGCTTGATTTCATCCTGCGTAAGTGGATGGAAGTGCGCTCTTGAACCGTCGGAGAGTATCACCTTCATTTCTAGAACATGGTCGCGCGTAGCACCATACTTTATGGATGAAGTTCCGCAAGAGTTATTGCCCACCATCCCTCCTATCATGGCTCTATTTGCCGTAGAAGTATTAGGTCCAAAATGCAGGCCACTTTCCTCTAGGTACTTGTTCAATTCATCTCGAATAACGCCAGCTTGGACCCACACCGTTCTAGCTTCAATATCGAGAGCCCAGATCTTCTTGAAGTGCTTGGAAATGTCTACTACAAGTCCTGATCCCACACACTGCCCAGCTAGAGATGTTCCACCAGCACGAGGGATAATTGAGATATTGTGCTCATTACAAAAGGTGACTACTTTAACAAGGTCCTCCACATTTCTTGGGACTACAACGGCGAGAGGAGTCTCTTGATACACAGACGCATCAGTAGCGTAGATGCTTCGAGAAAGGTTGTCAAGGAGGACTTCGCCCTCTATAGAATGAATGAGTCTTGTCAGATCCATGTTGGGCTGAAATTACTTATTATTTATTCAACTTTGCTTGGATGATGTCCAAAATTAATGGCAGGCTAGGATTCCTATTTTTCTTGCTATAGACGATCGACAGCTTAGCCTTTTGTCTGATCTTCGTAAGTTCAACAAATTTCACCTTCATATCATAACCCTTCTGGAGCGATGTGGGAATAATAGAGATGCCAAGGCCATTCTCAACCAGTCGGTAGATAGTGCTAGCATGCACAGAGTTGTGGGCAATGTTAGGTGAATAACCTGCATCCTCACAAATACTCAATACTTCTTTATAATAGGCAGGACTATAACGTGGCTGAAACAGTATGAAGGGATCATCTTTAAATTGCCTCATATCTTTGAAATTTTGACTACTGATACTATGATCAGGAGGTAGAACTACTGAGAAAGTGTCTTCATGAATGGCTTTTATCTCGAGGTTTTCAGGTACCTCATTCAGTCTTACAAATCCAAGATCAATCTCTCCCTGTGACAGCATTTTCACTTGTAAAGGATTCCTCATCTCCTCAAAGGAAAAGCTTATATCTGGGTGGATCTTTGTGGTTTTAATGATCAGTTCGGGGATGATGTCTTGCATTGCAGAACCAACAAAGCCTATTTTAATACCTCCTTTTCGGCCGCTAGAGATCATCGTTGCTTGGTGACAGGCATTGGTGACTTGATTTAATATGAAGTCGACTTCCTTTTGGAAGTAAGTTCCTGCTGCCGTCAGTTCCACATGCTTTTTGTCTCTAATGAAGAGTGGGCAATCTAGAAAGGTCTCTAACTGTTGTATTTGACGACTTAAGCCAGGTTGTGAGATGTATAGACTTTCTGCCGCTCTACGAAAATGCAGCTGATGAGCAAGAGCTTGGAAGTACCGGAGATGTCGCAGCTCTATTTGATTACTGTTGGTTATCATACAATGTAAAATGTGTATTGGTAGTTATCAAAAATAGAAATAATTTTGGTAGCAGAAGGTAGCCCTATGCAAAATCTTTTTAGTATCGGAAGTGATGATTTGAAAGTCTCCAAGCTGATTTCCATTGCAAATGGAGACCTAGAATTGGTCATCGAATCTAGTACAAGAAGTCGGGTAAGAAAGTCAAACGAGGCGGTACTGCAAATCTCAGCAAGTGATCAGACCGTATATGGGATCAATACAGGTTTTGGTCCCTTGTGTACAAGTAAAATTTCTGGAGAGCAAACAGCCATTCTACAAGAGAAACTGCTCTTAAGTCATAGTGTGGGTGTGGGAGAAGCCATCGATTCTAAGATTGCGAAAATGATGCTAATCCTCAAACTTCATGCGATCTGTAAGGGTTATTCAGGGGTTTCAGAAGCCATAGTAGATAGGATTCTTTGGCACATCCAAGAGGATGTAATTCCACAAGTCCCTTCACAGGGCTCTGTCGGTGCCTCCGGAGACCTAGCCCCCCTTGCCCACCTCTTCCTGCCACTAATC
>CAZMYK010000181.1:0-7419 GCA_964570435.1 uncultured Saprospiraceae bacterium
TTCTGTAGGCTTGGAGACATTCCATTTATTCCGTCGGAATTGAGGGACATTTTTCCACTCTCGGCTCCGAGTGCATAAGGGTATGTTGTCACCTTATGATTTAGATTGTTCAGACTTACATTTTCATTCAGTCGGGCATAAATTGATGGTTCAGGTTCAAACGAAATGATCTTTTTAACCTTGTCAGCACTGTGAATGGTGAAAAGGCCTATTGATGTTCCTACATCCCAGATTGTATCATCTTCTTGTAGGAGGAATACAAAGGCACCCAATGAAGATTCTTCTCCACCGTACTTGATTGTTCTAAAGACTTCTACCTTTGACGAACAATAGAATTTCTTATTTCCAAGGAACTTATTCCTCAAAATTACTTTTTTACCAGTTCTTCTAGCCAAAAAGCTATTGACATAGTTAAGAAAAGGAGTTGTGAGATCACTAATCATTTACAAGTCTTTTAGTACCGAACTAATTCCTCCATCAAGTGTGAGATTTGCACCATTGATAAAGCCAGTGTTTTCTGAGGCAAGGAAGATTGCCATCTTGGCAACCTCATCAGGGTAACCGATTCTCTTAACAGGATGAATCTTGTTCAAATCATCTAAGGCCATAGCATTACCATCGAATCCCGCAATAAGCATTTCTGTCGCTATAGCAGCGGGACTGATTGAGTTAACCCTAACTCTGCCTTCTAGATCAACAGCCAAAGATTTCGTAAGACCAACTAGCGCACTCTTAGAGGTTGCATAACTTATAAATCGCGGCTTAGTAAGTATTTGGTGAATACTAGCGATGTTGATGATTCCTCCCCTATTGTGTTCTAATTTATCTAGGAAGTATTGCGAAAGTAACAAGGGGCCAGTTAGGTTTACATTTAAGGTCTCTTGCCAATCTTTGAGCAGGAGGTCATCTAAGCGATCTAATTTTTGGACTGCTGCATTATTAATCAAGACATCAAGTGTGTCGATTTTGACCTCAAAAATTTCTTCCCATTTCCTCCTATAATCTTGGTCCGAGCAGAAAGAAGCAATGTCAAATTGCAAAAACAAATCACAATTGAATTTATCATCAGACCGAATATCTAACCCATAGACATAGTAGCCCTCATTCTTAAATGCTACAGCAAGAGCTGAACCAATCCCTCCTAGAACTCCAGTAATTAAAACTGCCTTCTGCTTTCTAACATTCATTTCTTACAAATCCAAAAATTCAAAAATGCTCTTCATTGCTTGTTTTGTTGCCCTTCTTACTCCGTCGATGGTATTGGAACCATTGTGGGTGCCAAAGATGCACTTATCATAATTTCGTAGTGGAGACTCTAAAGGAAGTGGTTCAACTTCAAATACATCCAGTCCAGCAGAATGGACCTTCCCTGTACTTAAGGCTGCGATTAGATCTTTTTCATTGATGATCGGTCCACGTGAAACATTAACGATTCTAACACCATCCTTCATTTGTGTGATGGTTTCCTGATTGATCATATATCTTGTCTGATCATTTAGGGAACAAGTAGCAATGACAAAGTCGGCTTTGTTTAGCCTCTTAGGCCATGTCAAAAAAGAATATTTTTTCAGATCCTCATCAGATCTTTCTGCATATGGGTCATAAACTTGCACATCCATATCGAAAGCAAGTAACCTCTTTGCCGTTGCCTTACCGATGTCACCGAACCCAATCACCGCGGCAGTCCTACCAGTAAGAGAGATGCCAGCAGGCTTAATCCATCCACCTAATTTTACGGCATCATTTATTTGGTAAGTTTGACGGGCAAGACCAATCACATAAGATACAGCAATTCCTGCGACTTCAGCACCAAACATATTTGGTGTGTTAATTATCGGTATCCCTAAATCCTTACAAGCCTCGAAGTCCACATTGTCTGTTCCTACGCCCCACTTAACCGCAGCCTTAAGCTTTCCTTTAACCCCAGCTTCGAAAACTTGCCTTGTGGCTGGATCATCGCCGATGATCCAACCATCTACTGTTGGAAGTATCTGGATCAGTTCTTTTTCACTTAATGTCTGCACGATATTGGGAGTCAATAAAGTGACACCTTTTGCTTCAAAATCTGCTCGGAACTCTTCTATCAAACCCAACATGGGTGGACAGGTAACAAGAATTTTCATACGGTTCATTATAGCTTGTAAATCTTCTTAATAGTATTCATTTTTTCTTTGCGCCCTGCAGGACAGTCTTTTCGGAGAAAGACATAGTCATTTTGAGAATCGAAACTTCCATGCGCCTTGTATTTTTTTACCTTATGGAAGCCCATTGAATCTAGAAAGGAGGTAACTTCTGATTCCAATTTTATTCCTTTGTACAAGGGAATATTGAAGAGTTCAAGCTGCAGGCCTAGGCAGGAAGTCCGCAGGAATTGTTCGGAACCTTGAAGTATTTCATATTCAGCTCCTTGTGCATCAATTTTCAAAAAGTCGAACTGAATTTTTTCATCTAGCTGATCAATCACCTGATCTAGTGTCTCTACAGGAATTGTGATTGTTCTCTCTAGGATAGTTCGTTCGAACCAAGTTTGAGAAAGATGTTTGGGTCCCTTACTTTTTAGACTAGAATAATTTTCTTTGACAAACTCAATATTTTGCTCGAATAGTGAAGACCCTGATTGATTTAACCCCTTGTAAATGTAAAAGGGTAGTGTTGCTCTTTTACTCCATAGTGCACTTTTCGAAACAATGATATTGTTATTGGGATGCCTAGTGTTATGAGGGTCGAAGCAGAGAAGGTATTTGATAAATTTACTGTTTGCGTACCAAGGATCGGGTATAGATCCGCTGGCTGACCCAACATCAATGAAGTTTATGATTCCTTGATTTCGATAATTGACTCGCCCATGACCTCTAAAGAGGTAATTAAGCTTCCTGCCAAGTTTTTCAAATTTTCTTTGAATTGACATCTTGGGCTGACTAAAGATTGGGGTACTTTTCTTTGAACAGAAATTCGGCAATCCTAAAATCGATCTCTACATCAATATCTTGCGCTTCTTCAGCGGGAATTTCAAAAAGCTGAGGACGATCTCCAATGCGATTGTGTTTCTGTTGAAGAATTTCCTTTGTAAAGATATACATGCAAGAATTTTCTTCATAAATAGGAGGTAAGTCCTGCGTTCGCAGTAGTATATTGGGATTGTGGTTAACTGCTCTTGACAACGAATCCCAAAGTCTGGTTTGCAGTCTAGTAACAGTGAAAAGTGAATCATAGACAGGGAAAGAAGCTAAGAACTTATCGACACCTAGTGCAACGGTCTTCGCAGAAAGTAATGGATTGGTGCTATGGGTTTGCAGATAGAAATCTGCTTCGACTTGGCTAATTGTATTAAGCAGTACATCATTCATAGGAATTTCACCAGCTTGCAGATGGTTGGGTCTGTCTAGGACAAGAACACTAGGAAAAAAACGTCTACTTAGATTTTTGATTTGATCACTATCCGTATCGATAGCCACGGTATCTATCTTTTTACAGGAGAGGAGGCTTTGTACCACCCAATAAAATAGAGGCTTGCCAGCAAAGTCTCGGTAGTTTTTTCCAGGAACACGCTCGCTGTTATGTCTCATTGGCACAATAGCTGCAATTTTTTTCTTACTATTCATACTCGATTGAAATATCTTGTTCAGTATTCGAATTGACTTCTTTTTTTAATTCATTTGGATAGTAGAACCTGTTTCTAAGTGAAGAACTGATCCCCCCTTTTTGTCTGTAGCCCTTATAAGTGCCCCAGAATTGCAAAATTCTAAATTGTGGGATTTCGAGGATATTTTTGAAGAATACAGCTGATTGAATGGCCTGGTAGTAGTCGCTAATAATATTAACCAGACTTAGTCTTAAGAAATTAGAGAGATCGAATTTCTCATTTGGAAAGATCTTTTTCAATGCAATCGCTTCCCTACGATAGCGATTATAAATCCTAGAAGGTGTTTCTTCGTGTACATGTACAATCATAGCCTTAGCGTTGTAGGCAATCCTATGACCTTTTTCTAGAATTTCCTTTGCCCAGGCAAGGTCCTCAAGACCCGTGAGTTTCTCATCGAATTTTTGACCCAACCACAAGGACTTTCTAATTGCGCAATTGGCATTGTTACAGAATGGGAAATGTTGGTCAAAGTTTGATTCTTCGGGAAACCACTTTGAAAAAAGTCGAGTTTCTGAGTACTTAGATAATTCATTTCCAATCTGTCTGCCGTAGACTAAGGCGACTCTTTCGTCTTGAAATGCACGAATCATCTCTGCTAGCCAAGTCGTATAGGTAGGATACACATGGGCGCTAGCAAAAAGTAAAAAATCTCCGTTTGCATGCTCACAACCCTTGTTTAGTGCAAAACCAAAGGAGAAATCCTCAGGCTTGATATGGACCACCTTAACATCGTATTTTGAGGCAATTTCTAGTGTCTTGTCCGTAGATCCGGAATCCACAACTATGACTTCTTTGTTTTGATAGTTTTGGTTTTCAATGCCAATAAAGAGTTTTTCAATAAGTTTTTCTTCATTTAGGCAACGGATGATGATTGAGACCTTCACCGTTTGAACTGAGGATTATATTTAGAAATATCATCTTTCGGTATTCTCTGAAACTTATTAAAATAAAGGTCTAAGTGATAATTTTCTCCAAAGACCTTTGTAAGGAGCCATAAAACTAGAGACTTGCAAACGTATCTAAAATAGCGAGCTCTACTTTTTCTACTACCTTGACTTAGCAGTCTAACTTCTCTATTTCTCTGCACTACTCTAGATATAGATTTAGAACTTTTTGAAATTCCTCCAAGTTCGAATAGGATGGTCCATTGTGGAAGAAAAACGGCCTTCCTTTCAGCTAGGGCCCTCCTCTTAAAGTCGTCGTCCGATGCCATTTTGAAGTCTAGATTATACTTGTTATTTGTGTAAAATGATTTTGGGAATAGCATTGACTGGTGGTTTGGTAGATTTCCTTTACTTAACCAATCAGCAATCTCGACCTTTTCAGGTGGCCTAAGTCTGAAGATGTTCTCACGATCAGTCATGACAGCAGTTGCAAAGTAGATACATTCGTCATCAGATATAGTCTGCGCATATTTAGATAAGGTAGTTTCCTCATATAAGACGTCGCCTGCATTTAAGAACATACAAAATTTCGCACTTGCAAGAGCCATGCCCTTGTTCATAGCATCATAAAGACCACCATCTTTCTCACTTAGGAAGAACGAAAGATCTTTTTCGTGTTTTTTTATGATCTCTGTGCTCCCATCAGAGCTAGCCCCATCGATGATAATGTATTCGTAGTTTTTATAGGATTGTCTAAGCACAGATAAAATGGTCTCCTCTATTGTTGTTACACAATTGTAAACTACTGTAATGATTGAAAAATCAATAACTTTCACAATCTACGCCTTTGTAACTATTTGGTCCGTTAAGATGTAGCAATCTTTCGTTTCTTTACAAAATGCCATCCCTGAGGAATCAAATTCAAGTTGATGACCATATTCACTCATCCATCCTATTTGCTTAGCTGGGTTTCCAACAAAAAGTGCATAATTTGGTACTTCCTTTGTAACAACAGCACCAGCTCCTATGAATGCAAATTCTCCTATATTATGTCCACAAACGATTGTCGCATTTGCGCCAACAGTGGCTCCTTTTCCGACATGTGTTTTCAAATATTGATCTTTTCGAACAACAGCACTTCTTGGATTTGTAATATTTGTAAAAACGCAGGACGGCCCTAAAAAGACATCGTCAGCACAGGTGACTCCTGTATATAAGGATACGTTATTTTGAACCTTGACATTGTTTCCAAGTTCCACGTGAGGGCTTACTACTACATTCTGTCCTATATTGCAATGCTTCCCTATTCTAGATGCAGACATAATATGTGAGAAGTGCCAGATTTTTGAACCTTCTCCTATTTCGCAGCCCTCGTCAATGATAGCTGTTTCATGTGCATAGTAGTGCTTAAGCATATAAAAAAAATTCTACCTCATTCCTACTGCAATGCCTGCTCCACATACTTAGGGTATTGGCTCCGGTATCTGCAATGCAGATCAAATCTCCAGATTCAATCTTTGGAAGTGAGATATTTCTTTTGATAAAATCACCCGAAAAACATAGTGGGCCTCCGATATCATAATCTGCCTCTTGCTCGTCCTTTAAGTTTCCCTCTTGATCCAAAACAAAAACATCATGATGTGGTGGGTGGGTGCTGTAAATTTCTCGAGGAAATAAGTCAGCGCCTACATGTATCAATGCGATGTTTGGTTCACAGTGGTCTAGAAGATATTCTACCTTGCTAATAACAAAGGCCGTATGTGCCTGAACAAAGCGACCGTATTCTGTTACCATTTTGTAATTATTGATGGCCGGAAAAGACTGTCTTAACTTATCATAGAAGTACTCAAGACCTTTTTGGCTTCCTGATTCCATTCTAGCTGGAACACCTCCACCAATATCTATGAAGGCTAGCTTTTTTCCTTTTAGTCTGATCTCCTCTGCAATGTCCACAATACTTCCTATCGCACGAATGTGATTTTCTTCACTTCCTATTTCTGAGCCGGCATGAATATGCAAGCCTTCACAATTTGGCATATGAAGAGCATATTGGATAATTTTTTCTTTTTGAGAGATAGGAATTCCAAATTTGGAATTGTTTCCACTTACGTCATAGATTCCAGGATTGTCTAGTTTTATAAGTGGATTAATTCTAATTCCTATCCTTACGTTATTTTTCCCCTTTAGTCTTTCTAATTCCTGAAAGCAGTTGGCATTTAGAATCATTGAAGGAAACTGTTGATTACAGTTGTGAATTTCCTCAATGGTCTTTACCGGTGAATCGAAAACGATTTTTTCGTTTGGGCATCCAGCTTTATGAGCAAGTAAGACTTCTTCATATGAAGCAGCTTCCAGCCCATGTCCTTGGTTTACAATTTCCTTAAGCACTTCATGATTTGAATTCGACTTAATGGCGACAGCATGCAGGGAGTCTTTAGGAAACACAGCGCTCAGGTGGTCCAGCCTATCTACAAGTATTTCTTTATTGTAGATATACAATGACTTGGTTTCAGGTGAAAGAACTCCCGACCTAATCAAGCCCTTAACGGTAAGCTGATAGTCCTTTTCAGTTGACCTTTTCAGAGACATTAGTGTAGAACTATCCATTCTGCCTAATGAAAATTTCTACCTGCTCATCTAACATTTGAACTAAGGCCTTGTCGTTAGAGAAACGCCCTTCCTCTGGATCTTTTAATAGGTTGTAGATATTATTACTACCCAAAGCCAATCTTATAAATGCTCCATGCCCGTATCTGACGGGTTGGCCAAAGAAGACCTTCTTAAAGCCATTAAGGCAGCTAAATTCTTGTGTAACTATGAATTTGAAAAACGCCCTTAATTTGTCATATTCGAGAAAACTGCCCTTGCCATCTTTTACCGTGAATGAAATAA
>CAZMYK010000182.1:0-7405 GCA_964570435.1 uncultured Saprospiraceae bacterium
GTTTACCCTAACCACTTGGTCATAGATTTCTCCGGGATCTAGATTTCGCATCCTCTTCATCTGTCCAGTTGCGCAGAACTTGCAGGTAAGACTACAACCTACCTGTGAAGAGACGCAGACAGTGAATCGCTTATCCCGAGGAACTGGAATCAGTACTGATTCAATCATATGATTATCATGCAATTGAAATCTGGACTTGATAGTGCCATCGTTAGAATTCTGAAACTTGTCGAGGCTGATCGCGTTAATCGTAAAATGTTGGTCCAAGAAGTCCCTTAATTTCTTGGAAAGGTTTGTCATCTGGTCAAACCTGACTGCACTTTTCTTCCACAGCCATTCATAGATCTGCTTCGCACGGAAACTAGGTTCACCTTGCTCTTTGACAAGGGTCTTGAGGTCTTCCAAAGAAAACTTTCTAATATCCGCTTTTTGGATCAACTCTGGCATGAGGCAAATGTAATATTTATTATGCTTAATATACTAGGCATCTTTCGCGGGGAAAGTTCCACAATCCTGTGTAAACTTTCTTCATTACTACCCTATTATTAAGGCTATCGCTATATTTTCTGTATTCTTAGACTGCTTTGTAATCCAGATGGTCGAATAGAAAAGTAAGTTTCCCACTAGCTAGCTTTCGCGAGTCATTTCAGGCTGAGATGCAAGTCGGAGGCTTCTTGCTATTTTTTTAGTCTAGCTATGTTGTATTTATTCATCAAACAACTATATTTGCAACTCAGTTGCATTTAATTGCGCATGCTGACTAAAGCGCTATTTAATTCTAATCAGTACGAATGTAATTGTTATCAAAAGGTAAACTAAATCAAAAATCGGATCTAGACGCTATGAACAAACCCGTCACAATACTAACAGGTTTTTTAGGATCAGGTAAAACCACCTTTCTTAATCACCTGCTCCGCGAAAATGATACGACGAGATATGCCATCATAGAAAATGAATTTGGCGAACAAGGAATCGACAATCAATTGGTCATGTGTCCGGGGGAAACGATTGTTGAACTCAATAATGGTTGTTTGTGCTGTACCCTTAATGATAATCTCTACGACATACTAAACGAACTTTTCGAAAGGAGGGACGAGTTTGATGAAATCGTTATTGAAGCCACTGGGGTGGCAGACCCTACTGGACTTGCGCAGCCTTTTATCGCACATCCGTTGATCAAGAAACATTTTCCTCTGACTGGCATCATATGTTTGGTAGATGCCGAACAAATAGAAGACCAGCTGGAAGAAACGGTAGAAGCACTTAATCAAATAACATTTAGCGATATCTTGGTCATCAACAAGACGGACCTTGTCACAGAGAATTATGTGTCTGAGCTAGAGCATCGCTTAGAAAATCTAAATCCTCTGGCCTCTATTGTCAAAGGAAACAAGAATCGCTACCCTAGGATCGAATATCATCGAGACAACAAAGCACTCGACCAAATATTCAAAAAGCAAGTGCAAGTGAATAAGGCCGATATGGAAGCCACCAGTTTCCCTGTTCAAAAGCCACACTCGCATCACCACCATCACCATACTGATGATGTGAACAGCCTGACTTTTACCTTTGACAAGCCTTTTGACTACAAAGTGCTTCATCACAACTTACTTGTTTTTCTAACCTTTCAGTCCAAGGGCTTGTACCGAATGAAGGGGCTAATTTGGGTCAAAGACGAAGACCAGCAATTCGTCCTACAATCAGTTGGAAAACGCTTAGATCTACAAGAAAATAGGGCTTGGACGCCAACAGAAGACAAACAGAGTGTCATTGTATTTATTGGCAAGCAGCTACAGAGAAAGGGTCTTGAGAACCTGCTCAAAAAGTGCCTGATTTCAAGTAAGCTAGTCGAACAAGAAGAAAATGTATAGAATGGAAGTAAGTCAGAAACAAAAGCGCTCAGATATTCTAGGCGCAATGGCAAGTGGGCTTTGCGTTGTTCATTGCTCCCTAACACCTTTATTTCTCGCAATGAAACCGATACTGGAATCCACAAAAAGTGGACATTCTACCTCATTTGCCTTTTGGAGTGCCTTGGACTTTGTATTTCTAATATTGAG
The DNA here is from genome assembly GCA_964570435.1 of uncultured Saprospiraceae bacterium. Classification (GTDB taxonomy): domain Bacteria; phylum Bacteroidota; class Bacteroidia; order Chitinophagales; family Saprospiraceae; genus Portibacter. The sequence goes on from CAZMYK010000182.1 coordinate 2,061, forward strand.
TTTGGCTGCCGTTTATTACTCCGCGAGGTTAACAAATCACAATGGAATTAGATGGATCCTCTGGGTGGCTTGGTTTGTGTTTGCCATAGGAATTGTATCTGAACTGCTCCACTGGCCTTATGGAAAATGGCTAATGTATGCAGGTTCTATCACACTAGTTGTTGCGCATTTTCGGAACTTTCGCTATTGCCAGGCAGAAAGGTCATTTGCAGCAAGTAATAAATCTCATAAATGATTCGCACTAGTAATTTGACGTTCCAATATCCCGGTTCAAAACCGATCGAATTCCCCGACTTGAATTTGGAAGCTGGCGAGGCCCTACTAATTTGTGGTGAATCGGGTTGTGGGAAAACTACTTTTTTACACTTACTTGCCGGTCTAAGACAGCCATCAAATGGACAAATTACTATCGGAGATCAGAACTTGTCCGACATGTCTCCAGCAGCCTTGGACCAATTTAGGGGAAAGCACATTGGTATTGTTTATCAGCAAGCATACTTCATCCAATCGCTCTCGATTCTGGACAATCTTCTGATTTCACCCTATGCTGGAGGTAAAAGTAGGGCAGAAAGTATAGCAAGTCGTTTAAACATCCAAGACTTTCTATTTCGGCCTCCTAGAAAGCTTAGCGTCGGTCAACAACAACGAGCTAGCATAGCAAGGGCCGTGATGAGTAAGCCAAAGCTCTTGTTAGTCGACGAACCTACAAGCGCCCTTGACAATAAGAACTGCACTGAGGTAATAGAGCTTTTGCAAGATGAGGCCCAAAGTAATAATGCTGCATTAGTAATTGTTACACATGATGATCGTCTTCGGACTGAGATAAGTACCTGCATCGAATTAAGAAGCATCCTTAATTAAAGCTATGAGTTATGCTCGCTAAAATTGCTTGGAAAAATATTATATACAAACCGCTAAATACGGCCCTTTGTGTTAGTCTTCTCCTTTTTGGTGTAGGCATTATCACATTGTTGCTCTTAATCGAAAATAGGCTGGAGCAAAAATTCCAACAGGACTTACAAAATATTGACCTGGTGATGGGTGCCAAGGGCAGCCCACTGCAGCTTGTGCTTTCCGCCATCTACCACATCGATGCCCCTACTGGTAATATAAAGTTGGCAGAAGCTCGGAAGATCATGGAAAGTCCCTTGGTAGAGGAGGCCATCCCCTTAGCTTATGGAGATAGCTACAACGGGTTTCGCATCGTAGGAACTACTAATGACTATATCAACAAGTACAAGGCTGAATTTGCCACAGGGCAGACTTTTGTAAAACCAATGGAAGCAGTCATCGGAGCGGAGGTAGCAAGAAAAACCGAAATAAAAGAAGGAGGAACCTTCCTTGGTACACATGGTGAAGTAGCTGAGGGACACGTGCACGAGGGGCACCCATATCTAGTTGTTGGTGTCTTAAAACCTACTAATACTGTCTTAGACCAACTGGTCCTGACCAATGTAGAAAGCGTGTGGCAAGTTCATACCGAGCACGATTCACATGAAACAGCCATAGATACCTTGCATGCTACCGAGCTTGATTTTGATCACAATCACGACCATGACCATGACCATGACCATGAAGGAGAACACGACCATGGAGAAGACTTTATTACTGCTGACAGTATGGAAATCACCGCTGTCCTCTTAAAGTATAAAACGAGAATGGCAGTCCTAAGTATGCCTAGGATCATAAATGGCCAGACCAACATGCAAGCAGTCCTTCCTGCCTTAGAAATTAACAGATTGTTTCACATGATAGGTATCGGAGCTAACACCTTGAAATTAATAGCCGGGGGAATTATGCTTATGGCCGGATTCAGTGTTTTCTTTGTACTCTACAGCAGAATGCGTGAACGCAGATATGAACTGGCCCTGATGAGGTCGGTAGGCTATCGACCACTTCACCTATTTAGTCTACTTCTTTTGGAGGGGATTCTATTGGCTGCCTTAGGCTACTTTTTGGGTTGGCTATTGAGTCGATTAGGTTTACTTTTTATCAATCAGCATTCGGAAGGTGATTTTAACCTACACTTCGGAGGTGGCTGGGTCTCAGGAGAAGGCTGGTTGCTTCTAGGCACCTTCCTAGTCGGAATCCTTGCTGCACTACTGCCTGCCTTGCAAGCGATGAGGATGGACGTTTCAAACACATTATCACGAAATTGAATTCAACATGGACAAAAAACTACTAATCCTACTAGCTGGTCTACTTTGTGTAATTGCCTTGGCGCGAGAAAAAATGTCTGGAAGCTTAGGGCTAGGATCTGAGAAATCTGGAGCGGTAATTCCAAAGCAAGCTAACGATAATGCGATCTTAAGTTTAGATGATCCACCACTTGCTGACTACTTTGTAAATGACAGTATTTACTCCTACGACGAAGTCCGAATGGATTGGTTTGCGGTGGAAATTGATAGTGACTCACTGGTAGATTCACGTGTATTTTCTGAACCCATAGAAATAGAATGGAAGACCTTGATGGATATCGAGTATCGGTTAGAATTCAATGGTCAGGTAGGAATGGAGATCTATGTTCCAGTATTTAGCAAGGCCGTTCAAAGACTTCACGAAAAGGAGGTAGTCATTAAGGGTTATGTGATACCCTTAGATGAGGAACAAGAATTCCTTGCCTTGTCCTATAATCCTTTTGCTTCTTGCTTTTTCTGTGGTAAAGGAAGTCCAGCTTCAGTGATCAGTATGTATCTGAAGGACAAAGGCAAGCGATACAAGGTGGATGCCGTCGCTAGATTTAGAGGCACATTGCACCTCAATTGGGACGACCCAGAGGAATTTTACTACATTTTTAGAGATGTTGTAGAGGAATGATTCTAATTAACTTCAATTACTATTTAAAATATAAATCATGATTACTGCAAGACCTTTATTCCTAGATGCTGCTATTGGTAGTGATTCTTCAATATTGGAGGACATTCATCAAGAAAGCAAGAGCATTGCAATCTACGAGCGAGATATTGAATCCCTGAGCACAGATCTTAGACAGCTTCGTGAGACCACAATCGACTGTCGTGCAAGTGGAACAGCTGACGAAATCAAGGACTTCATCACTTCGTATTTTCACAATCAGCACAGCGAGTTCTGCCAAGATGTTTCTCAACTTTTAAGACTTTTCGCAGAAGTTTCTCGAGAATCCTCTTTTCGCGTGTTTCTAGGTACGGTAGAAACAGATATGTGCCGAAAGTTCCATACTGACCTGAACGGTCTAAGACTTCTTTGCACCTATCTTGGGCCCGGAACCATGTGGGTTCCAGACGAAGCCATTAACAATGATGCATTTAGGAACGACCACCAAGATGTCATTCACGACGAAAATTTAGTACGACAAGCAAGTGCGGGTGATGTTCTAATCCTCAAAGGCGCACTTTACCAAGAGCCCAATCCGATCTTGCATCGCAGTCCCCCAATAGAAAAGAAAAATGAAAAACGAATCTTATTAAGAATTGACACGAACGCTTCACTTAAACTTTGGACATGATACCACAAACATTTGAAGAATGGAAAAACTGCATCATCACCGATTGCAGGATTAATTTGACACAAGACTTTGCGCAAAAACGGCTAAAAGTCTATGAAGACAAGAAGAATCCAGAACGTAGAAAATTCATAGATCTATATGGCTCCTATCACTTAGAAAATGTTATTCGGTGGCTTAAAAGGATATGAGGTGGTTCTGTTCATCACCTACTTATCTCTACGAAGAAGTAGTAAATAGAAAATTGCTTGAGGTGGTCGGAGAAACTGAGCGTGCTATCAAGGAAGAATTACATTGAAAAATAAATACGGCGTAAAATACTACTGTTGGCTTTGATTGCAAGGATTCATATGAAAATACATGCTCTAAGCCACACATTGTTCGCACGTTCCAGATAGGAGCATGTGCTTCTCATTTACCTTAAAGCCGGCAGGAACCTTTACGACAGGTAAATTAGTATCCGTAAGACAAATTGTTTTCTCGCATTCTACGCAATGAAAATGACAATGATTGACATCCTCAAGCACTTTTTCACCTACTCTTTCCGCATTAGCAGCATACTTTGACTTGCCAGAATTATCGAAAACTTGGTGTATAATTCCTTTGTCTTCTAAAGTTTTCAGCGTCCGATACAAGGTGGATCGATCGAGCCTATTGAAATATTTTTCGATATCAGAATTACACAAAGCTGTTTCAGGAGATGACAAAAATAAGTCCAATACACTTTCTCGCACAGATGTTACTCTCAGTCCAGACTCCCTTAACAATGAAATTGTCCTTCCTTGCATAAGTTTCTATTCTATATTTTTATGGTTGTGAATTAGTCATGACGTCTGGTGATTCAAAAAAGGAAGTATAAAAACTCGTTCGACCTGCATATACAAGTCTCTTTGTGAATCACTCACAACGAAGTACCTAAGTTCGTGATTTAGAATTTAAAAAAGAATATAAGTAGGGAATATCTCCAAGATTTCCCCTTCCTATATTCTAAGACTATATTATGCAAGCTATCTTAGCTTTACAAATCGTTTACTTACAGCCAATCCGTCGGTTTGCAGCTGGAAGATATACACTCCAGTTGGAAGGTCTGACACGTTAATGACTTCCTCAGGAGATCTGTATGACTTTACCAACTGACCAGTCAAGGTGCTAATCCTAACTTCTGATGATCCATCAAAGTCACTACCATCGAATTGCCACTTCAATATATCAGTCGCTGGGTTAGGAGATAACTCTAATCTACTACTTAGTTCCTCTTCAGCAACATTCACCACACCAATATTAATCATCCACGTCAAGTCTACATCTGTACCGCCATCTTCTGAGGTCGAAGTTTCAGACTTAACATCAGGTTGGTGTTTCAAGACCACCCTGAAAGTACCATCTACCATACCAGCTTCGGTCGTCCAGGATGTAGAGAGTCCCACTGGAAGGTTGTTTTCATCAAAGTCATTGTATCTGACTGAGTCACCTCTATTGTCGATATTACCGTCACCAGCCGGGTCTGAAAAGACGCCTTCTGTGAAAGCAAAGAAAAACATATGTTCGTCATCTTCCTCCATGATCTCTGTGGTAATGTCCTCCCCTTCTATAGAATTACTAAGTTCCATAGTCATCGTATATTCTACAGCTGGATCAAGATTAATTGCTCCATCTACCTCCAGATCTAGAGGACCTTCACCGTCCGGATCCTGCGCTGAGGCAGTTATAGGATCACCTCCATCTACTGGTGTGAATGTCAATACCACATCTGTGATTATCTCTTCCTCATTTTCGCATGGTGGAGCATCAGGATCTTCGCTAACATTAACTGTCCATGTTAGGTCTACATCGGTACCTCCATCTTCAGAAGTGGAAGTTTCAG
>CAZMYK010000183.1:0-7400 GCA_964570435.1 uncultured Saprospiraceae bacterium
AAGGCCAGATCAAACTAGAAGCGGACAACTTCATTCCACTCTTTGGTCTATCTCCTAAACTAGGACCTATAGCAGAATTCGGGCTCAACATCAATAAGAATGCCATCGAAGTCAACACCGCTGATTACTCCACAAACATTCCTGGGATATATGCGATTGGTGATATTAACACCTATCCTGGAAAACTAAAATTAATACTTTGCGGTTTTCACGAGGGAACTTTGGCAGTCCAGTCTGCATTCAAGTATATGTATCCTGACAAGAAACTTAGTTTTAAGTATACGACTGTTCAGGGTGTAAATGCTTTTTAGTAAATAAATGGAGGAAATTAAGATTCACCTTACGGATCGAGAAGGAAAGAACACGACATCGAAATACCCCTGGGAGTCGATCTAAATCTAATGGAGGTATGCAAGGCATCCGACTTAGATGTAGATGGAACCTGCGGAGGAATGGCCTTATGTGCCAGTTGTCATATGTACGCGGAAAGTGACCACGAGCTTATTGAGGCTAGTGAGGATGAAGAAATCATGCTTGACCAGGTGCTCTTTGTGGAAGACAACTCTAGGTTAGGTTGCCAAATCAAGGTCTCAGAAGATATCGACGGCTTAGTAGTCCGACTTGCTAACCTTGGCAGTGAATGACTAAGGCAAAAGTTGTCCTGACCCGAAGAGAAAATGAGCTTAAGGATTTACAGAGTAAATATCCCGGCATAGAGTGGATTGACTTTCCATTGATTCACTTTGAATACCAAAAGCTAGAAGCCAAGGTCTTAGACCAGGTCCAAGAAGATTTTGATTGGCTGATTTTCACCTCACAAAATGGCGTGCAATCCTTTATAGAACAGTCTGGAAGAGGTGTTAAAAAAAATAAGATCGCATGTGTTGGGCCCAAAACTGCAGCTACTGCTGAGGCCTCAGGACTTAGGGTTGAATTTATTCCAAGCCTCGCGACTTCCTTGACTTTAGCACGAGAATTGCCTTCTACCTCACAAGAGAGCATTTGTTACATAGGAGGCAATCTAAGTAGTAGTGAAACCATCTTGGCCCTTAAAGAAAAAGCGTCTAGCTTTAAGCAAATAGAAGTCTATCAAACCCTTCCTAAAACTCATCGCAAGTCCGAATGGGAAAACTTATTGGCACAGAATCCAGGGATAATAAGTTTTTGCAGTCCCTCGGCAGTAAAAAGCTACAAAGACCAGGTAGCACATCATGGCCTGACAATTCCTACTACCACGGAGTACGCCTCAATTGGGAGCACCACATATGCCGCAGTCGAAGAGCACCTGGGATCATTGTCAATAATTGGTAATAAGTACACGTTTGAAGCCATGATTCAAGCCATCGTTTCAAACCTTTAGGAAATATTCGGCTACCTTTGCCTTCTAAAGCATTCACAATGATTCGTAGACCCAGAAGATTAAGGACTTCAGCATCCATCAGAGCCTATACTCGTGAAAACGCGGTACTTGCCGAAGACCTAATTTTTCCGCTTTTTGTTGTTTCAGGTACTGAAAAAAGAATATCAATATCATCTATGCCTGGGATCTCAAAGATGAGTGTGGACAATATTCTAGAGGAGGTCGCTGAATGTCTAAGTGTGGGAATCAAATCATTTATCCTATTTGGAACACCTGATCGAAAGGATGAGCTTGCAAGTTCAGCCTACGACTCTAATAATATTGTACAGATTGCAAGTAGGGCAATCAAGCAGCAGTTTCCAGAAGTTTGGCTGATTGCTGATATCTGCGTTTGCAGCTACACTAATCATGGTCATTGTGGCATCGTGGAAGATGGCAAAATTGACAATGACAAATCTTTGCAGCTACTTGCGAAAATGGCTGTTTCTTGTGCCGACGCAGGCATAGACACAGTAGCACCAAGTGCAATGATGGACGGGCAGATAGGAGCCCTAAGAAGTGCGCTAGACGAGCAAGGCTACATTGATACTTCTATTATGTCCTATTCTGCAAAGTACTTTTCATCCTTCTATGGCCCCTTTAGGGAGGCAGCAGACTCAGCTCCGCAAGAAGGAGATAGGTCTACCTACCAAATGGATCCGGCGAATAGCAAGGAAGCGATTGTGGAAACACAGCTAGATATAGATCAAGGTGCAGACTTTATCATGGTTAAGCCTGCCATGAGTTATATGGATATCATCAGCAAATTAGAACAAGCCTTCGATATTCCATTGGTGGCCTACAATGTGAGCGGCGAATTTTCCATGATTAAGGCAGCTGCTGAAAAAGGATGGATCGATGAAACCAAGTTGGTGGCAGAACTGTTATTGAGTTTTAAGAGGGCTGGAGCAGATCTAATCATTACCTACTTTGCAAAGGACTACCTTAGCAATTCTTAACGCAGACCTCCGAAAAGCGAGAATGGATTACCCCAAGTTGTAAATACGAGAAGAGGTGGAAAATCAAGAAGAATATTGGTCCAAGAGATATGAAGAAGGCAGAACAGGATGGGACATTGGTAGCCCATCTACGCCGATTGTAAGCTACTTTCAGCAAGTCGCTGACAAGGAAGTTCGAATTCTTATACCAGGTGCAGGCAATGCCTATGAGGCGGAATATTTATGGAAAAATGGCTTCACCAATGTACATGTATTAGATGTTTCTAGAAATCCCTTGGATGCTTTCCAAGAAAGGCTTCCTAGTTTCCCAAAAAATCAGCTACTGCATGAAGACTTCTTTGAACACCAAGGTAAGTACGATCTCATAGTCGAACAAACCTTCTTTTGCTCCTTCGAAGCAAGTCAAGAAAATAGAACTCTATATGCTAGAACAATGGCAAATCTTCTTACTAAGGGTGGTAAACTCATAGGTCTCTGGTTCAAGCATCCATACATTCATGGTGAAAGTAAGAGGCCATTTGGTGGTACTAAGGTGGAGTATTTATCTTATCTTTCTCCCTTATTTAATGTTAGAACATTTGAAGATTGCTATAATTCTATCCCACCAAGGGCTACAAATGAGTTATTTGGAATCTTTATCAAAAAGTAGGTAAAATGGCAAAATTCTTTCCTTCATTAAGTGACACCTTAGCAGATTTCGTAAGCAAGCAAGCCATCTTTTTCGTTGGTACAGCGGCAGCTGATGGTCGAGTAAATGTATCCCCAAAGGGCATGGACACTTTGAAAGTACTGAATGAAAATGAGCTCATTTGGCTCAATCTTACGGGTAGTGGAAATGAGACAGCCGCGCATATTTTAGAGCAAAACAGGATGACTATTATGTTCTGCTCCTTTGGTACCAAGCCATTAATCCTTAGACTTTATGGGAAGGCTCAGGTTTTACATGAAAGAGATACTGAATTTTCTGAATTGATTGACAAGTTTGGAGAAGTTGCAGGAGCTCGGCAAATATTTAAGATGGAAATCGAATCGGTACAAACATCTTGCGGATACGCAGTTCCCTTCATGGAATTCAAAGAAGAAAGAACAGTCTTACGCGATTGGGCGGACAAGAAAGGAAAAGATGGCATCAAAGAGTACTGGGACAACAAGAATCGAGAGAGCATAGATGGTCTCAAGACAGAGATCCTGCCATAAACTTTTCTGGCGTCTCTTCAAACTTCACCTTGCACCCATCGCAACAGAAATATACTGCTTCCTCTTTGTAAGTAACAATGTGCTTAGCATTAGACTTAGACACAGGAATTCCGCAAACTGGATTGATATACATGTCTTCATTAAGGTCGATAGAAATATCTCCTGGATGACCAGAAGATTCATTTCTGTAGGTTTGGATGATTTCAGCAAGTATACTCACAGCAACTTCCTCTGGTAATTTCGCGTTGATGTCCAATCCTGCGGGTGTCTTGATCTCTCTGAGTTGGTCAAACGTTACTCCAAATCCACGTAATGCCTTGAATATAGTGTTTGACTTTTTGCGAGATGCGACAAAGGATATGTATCTAGCATTGTACTTAAGAGCATTCATTAGGGCCTCTTCGTCTCCCTCCCCTTGCGTGCAAACCACAACATATGCACCCTCATGGTCGATCTTATCAAATGATGTATAGGTATTCTTCACATGTTCAAAGATCCCAGTGTTCTGATTTGTAACAACGCATGAAATTCTGAATTCCATGGCCTCTGCGAGCTTTGAAAGATAGTAAGCCACATGCGATTGCCCAATAATCACAATCTGGGGCTTGGGAAGGATGGGCTCAATAAAGACATCGACTGCGCCTCCACTATGGCATGACATGCTGTAAGTTTTCACACCCTTTTCCTCTCCGTCTTGGGCATCCGGGTGAATAGAAACCATCCTAGGTTTCCCATCTCTGATCGCTTCCAAGCCTTCCTTAATAATAATGCCCTTGGAGCATCCGCCGCCAATCCAGCCAATCACACTTCCATCCTTTTTCACGACTGCCTTATCTCCTGGCTTGCCCGAGGTCAAACCTGCCTTCTTCACTACGTAGGCTATTGCAAAGGCCTCGTGACTTTCATAGAGGTCTGAGGAAGCATCTAAAAATTTACTAAACATCTACTAATATTTTTTCCAATTCCAAAAGACTGTTCATCGTGTTGGCGGCCTTAAACACATCCAAATGATCAAGTACCAAATTCATTGATTTCTGAATAGGTTGGTATCCCTTGCTGCCTTTAAGCGGATTCAACCAAATCAATTTAGCTGTTTTTCTCTTTATTTCACTTAATTCACTTAGTAATTCGTCCGTAGGACCAGTATCAAGGCCATCGCTAAGGATTATGCAAATATTCCGGGATTGCATAACCCTCTTAGCATAGATAGCATTAAATTGCTTCAGGCAATTTCCCATGGTTGTTCCACTTCCCCAAACTCGTACATTTGATTTTACATGGTCCAAAGTAGCTTCTAAATCGTTCCGCTGGAGGAGGTCACTTATTCTGACAATCCTCGTGCTAAAGATAAAAGCCTCTAGGCCACGAAAGTGATTCTTCAGACTCCACATGAAGCGCAATAGATAAAAACTGTACTTATCCATTGAACCACTAACATCGAGCAAGAGGATAAGTTTGTGTTTTTGTGGTTTCTTATCCTTCCTTATTAATTTAAGAAGTTCAAAGCCATTGCTTGCATTGTTTCTAATAGTCCTCCGAATATCAATTATTCCCTTCTGCGTCGACTGTTTGCTTTTCTTCCTCATTCGAAGGCTCATCTCCTTCCATAGTTTTTTAGCAATATGATCTAGTTCTTGAGAATCCAGTCTTCCAAGGTGGGAAAAATCTGTTCTTCTCAGCCTTTCCTCAGCATTGCCACCTGACATGTTTTTAGCTTCCTCTTGGTCCCTTCCGTCAGTCATACCAAATCCAAGCATGACTGCTGTAGCTATTGGGTTAGTTCTTTGCTGATTTTTGAAAACAGTCTTGTTCTTGAATTTGACTAATCGCTCCTTGAAGTAAGCGTCAAATAGAAGGTCGAAGCGGCAATGATCTTCATACGTTCCACAGTAAATAGGTTTCATCAGAATTCGCAATGCTTCTTTATCCCACAATGAACTTTCAGCAATTACATCTAAGGCATCAATCGATGCATCGAAGCCAACCAAGAAATTTTCTTGTCTAAGGTATTTTGAAAAGCCTATGATGGCGGAAGAAAAATCATCCTCTTCCTTGAAATTCATATATGAATGCGCCTTAGGCATAAGCAGAAAGGGCCTTCAATTCAGCCTCTTTTTCTAGCCTTAGTTTGTCTTGGGAAGATTTTAAAACAGCAGAAAGGGATAGCCTAAGCACTTCCTTATCTAACTTTCCGTCACCAAGCGCGACGATAGCCTGTGCCCATTCTATTGTCTCGGCAATACCTGGAGACTTATTAAGCTTCAAAGATCTTAAGTGATTCACCATTGCGACGATACTGTTGACCAATCGATCCTCAATATCAGGCAAGTGCTTTTTGATGATCTCCTTTTCCTTTTTTACCGAAGGATAATCGATCCAATAATATAGGCATCTCCGTCTAAGCGCGTCACCTAGGTCCCTAGTCCGATTAGAAGTTAAGACAATCCTTGGTTTGTGTTTTGCCTTAATGGTACCCAATTCAGGGATGGTGATTTGATATGCAGATAAGAGTTCCAACAAAAAGGCTTCAAATTCTTCATCTGACCTATCGATTTCATCAATCAACAATATCGGCCGCTTTTCCTTTGCAGAAATAGCCTTCAGAAGTGGTCTTTCTAGTAGATACGTAGGATCAAAAATATCAGCAATGTCAACGCTTTTCTGATTGGCCTCACTAGCCTTAATGCTAAGGAGTTGCTTCTGATAATTCCATTCATAGATGGCACTTTGAACATCCAGACCATCATAGCATTGCAAACGGATTAACTCAGTATCATAGTAAGAGGCTAGAACTTGTGCAATTTCAGTCTTCCCCACACCAGGATTCCCTTCTAAAAGCAGAGGCTTTTCCAAACGATCCATCAAAAAAATAGCAGTTGCAAGGTCCTCATCAAGGACGTACTTCAATTTGTCAAAGTCAGCAATTATTCCTTGAACAGTATCATTCATTTAAGCATCCTTTGACCCACCAAACAATCCACTAATCTTACTTTTCAGAACTTGACCTGCAAGACTTCCAGCCTTAATTGAATTATCAGCAATTTCTTCACCTGCTAGTTTGGTTTTGAAATTTCCGACAAATTGCTCAGTGATCTGATTGGAAACATCAGTGATAAGTCTTGATCCGAATTGCGCAAGCATTCCATTGACAGTAATATCCATGCTAAAATCGACGTCACTTCCTCCTTCCGGATTCGCCATGACAGCGCCATTCATGAGCATTTCAGCTGAACCCTTCCCTTTGGAATCCTTTCCCATACCCCTCATCACCATTTTGTGATCCTCGTGGTTCATTTCCTCAATACTAATATCACCGTTGTATTTGGCTTTAACAGGACCAAACTTCATTACCACTTCGCCTTTAAAATTTTTCTCGTCTATGACTTCATTAAGCGTTGCACCAGGAACGCAAGAAGCGATCTTTTCAGGATTTGAAAGGTACTCCCAAACTTTTTCTACTGGTTCATCGACATGAAATTCCTTTTTTATCTGTGCCTTCATCTTTAATATTTTAATTAAAAAGGGACTGTGCATAACACAGTCCCGAATACTTATAAATTCACTTTATACTTCCGCTGTCCTTCCCTGAAGTGCCTTCCACACCTTGTATGGCGTCACAGGTATATCCAGGTGCTTAATTCCAAATGGGCTGAGAGCATCGACAATGGCATTCACTATCGCTGGTGGAGCACCAACAGTCGGAGACTCCCCTACCCCTTTTGCACCAATAGGATGGTGGGGAGAAGGTGTGATAGTGTGTCCTGTTTCCCACTTTGGCGATTCCACTGCAGTAGGTACCAGGTAGTCCATCAGGGTACCATTCAAGATGTTTCCATCCTCGTCGT
>CAZMYK010000184.1:0-7377 GCA_964570435.1 uncultured Saprospiraceae bacterium
AGAAGGGGATGCGAATGATTACTTCGGCAAAGGACTCTGCGGAGCTAAGTTAATCGTGGTCCCAGATCGAAATGTGACGTTCAAAGAAAGTGAAAATATCATAATAGGAAATGTGGCTCTCTACGGCGCAACGTCGGGGGAAGTCTATATCAAAGGTGTAGCAGGCGAGCGTTTCGGAGTGAGAAATTCTGGTGTTACTGCAGTTGTCGAAAGTATCGGCGACCATGGTTGTGAGTACATGACAGGAGGTGAAGTTGTAGTCCTAGGGCCTACGGGTCGAAACTTTGCAGCAGGCATGAGCGGGGGGATCGCCTACATACTTGATGAGGAAAATCAGTTTGCACAGAAATGTAATCTAGAAATGGTGGACTTAGATGAACTAACAGAGGAGGACTTTGAGAGGCTTAGGACCTTGATAAGAAGTCACTTTAAATATACAAGTAGTCTTTCTGCCATTAGAATTCTTAATGATTGGGAGGGAGAGAAGAGGAAATTCATTAAGGTCTTCCCTAAGGAATACAAAAAGGTTCTTCAAAGTCAAAAGGAATCTCAAGAAGCAGAATTAATCGCATAGTTATGGGTGATATAAAAGGGTTTATGAAGTATGGCCGTGAGCTACCGGAATCCAGAGATGTCCGAGCCAGGGTCAATGACTACAAGGAAATTTACAAGCATTTTCCAGAAGAGAAGACTACCTCTCAGGCAGCGAGATGCATGGATTGCGGAATCCCTTTTTGCCATGATGGTTGTCCACTTGGTAATAATATACCTGCCTTTAATGATGCTGTCTTCAAGAATGATTGGAAGAAGGCATTTCAAGTTCTTAATAGCACCAACAATTTCCCAGAATTTACAGGCAGAATATGTCCAGCGCCATGTGAGAAGGCATGCGTACTGGGAATCAACAGTGACCCAGTCACCATCGAACATGTAGAAAAAAGCATCGCTGAGCGTGCCTTTGACAATGGCTGGGTGGTCGAAGAAAAAGGAAGCCCTACAGGTAAAAAAGTAGCTATTGTTGGTTCTGGACCAGCGGGCCTCGCCGCTGCTTCTCAACTTGTAAAAGCAGGACATGCCGTTACCGTATACGAACGTCAAGATAGGATTGGAGGTTTACTTAGATATGGTATTCCTGATTTCAAACTAGAGAAAGAAATTGTCAGTCGAAGAGTTGCACTTATGGAAGATGCTGGTATCGAATTTATCACCAATGCCGAAGTTGGAGGCAACGTAAAGGTAAGTGAACTGACCGATAATTATGATGCCATTCTTCTTGCTGGAGGCTCAACAGTACCAAGGGACCTCAAGATCCCTGGCAGAGAACTTAAGGGTGTGCACTTCGCGATGGACTTTCTAGAACAGCAGAATCGCAGAGTCGAAGGAGAAGAAGTCGATGGCACTGATGCAATTTTTGCTACAGATAAAGATGTCTATGTAATTGGTGGAGGTGACACAGGCTCAGACTGCGTAGGAACGTCAAATAGGCATCGGGCTAAGTCCATCAGCCAAATTGAATTAATGTCAAAGCCACCAGAAAAAAGAGACCCATCTACACCGTGGCCCCTATGGCCCATGCAACTTAGAACTTCTAGTTCACATGAAGAAGGTGCAGATCGGCACTGGGCAATCAATACAAAGGAATTTATTGGTGATGATGAAGGCAATCTAGTAGGTCTTAAACTAGTCAACCTAGAATGGACAAAGGACCCACAATCTGGTAAGTTTTCGTTTCAAGAAATCAAAGGTTCAGATCGAATTGTTGATTGCAATCTTGCCCTCCTAGCAGTTGGTTTTATACATCCTCAGCATGACGGGATGCTTAAGCAACTAGAACTAGAATTAACGGACAGGGGAAATGTGTCCGACGAAAATTACAAGACCAGCAAGGAGAAAATATTCGTTGCTGGTGATATGCGCAGGGGCCAGTCTCTTGTCGTTTGGGCAATTGCAGAAGGAAGGGAAGCGGCCATTGAAATTGATAAATTCTTAGAAGAGGAAAGTGCTCTTGTAAGCAATCATAGATCTCCATTGTTTGTTTAAATAAATAATTCGGAAGGACCTAGGTCCTTCTGAATTAGCTTTTCTGTCGAAATAGTCCCTATTTTAAGAGACAATTTACTAGTTTTATCACTTGCTCATTGAGCACTTCAACAAAACTTCTTTACCAATGCCAGATCAAGCTGCCCTACTTGTTATCGATATGCAGAAAGGTTCATTTATTCCGGAAACACCTAGGCACGATGCTAGCAATGTTATCACTAGAATCAACGACCTGACCGCTTTGTTCAGAAGCAAGGGCTTTCCTGTAGCATTTATCCAACATGATGGCACCGGTACCGGTGAGTTTGCAAAAGGAAACGAAGATTGGGAAGTCTTAGATGAATTATCTAGGGAAGAAGGTGATCTGCAGATTGACAAATATGCCAACGACTGTTTCTATCGCTCCAAGCTTAACGAAGCGCTTTACCACTTCGATGTTAAGCATCTCTATTTTACTGGATGTGCAACGGACTTCTGTGTGGAATCAACCATCCAATCTGCTCTTACAAAGGATTACAATATCACAGTTGTGGCCGACGGGCATACCACGGGAGATCGACCCCATCTCAGCGCTAAAAAAATTGTAGAACACTATAATTATGTGTGGTCTAATATGATTCCCACCAGATCAAGCATTCAAGTAAGACCATTTGTAGAAATCACCCAGCAACTGATATGAAAGCAGAAAACAGACGACTAGCCATCATTGTGATCACCCTCCTAGTGCTAGGAGCTGTGGTCTACTTTCTAAGCGATATTGTCGCCTACATCATTGTCGCCTGGGTGCTCTCGATGGTAGGCCAGCCGATCATGAACCTCTTGATGAAGTTTAAGATCGGAAAGCGTATTCGAATGGGACGAGTTGCCGCTGCAATTTTGACCTTAATTACCTTCATACTGGCCATTGGGCTGCTTGTAATGATCTTTGTGCCTCTAATTGTTGAGCAGGCAAATAATTTGAGAAACGTTCAATACAATGAAATCTATGAGACACTTAGCGTCCCTATTAATTCCATCAATGATAGATTAATTAATCTTGGAATTTTGACTGCAGACCAACTTAGCTCTGAGAATTTCATTAGCATTCTTAAGAATTGGTTCAAGCCAGACTTCATCAGCAACTTGATTGGAAATATTGTTGGGATAGCAGGAAATGCCCTGATTGGCGTTTTCTCAGTGCTATTTATTGCCTTCTTCTTCCTCCGGGACGACCAACTCTTCCTCAAATTCGTCAAAGCCTTAGTCCCTGATGAATATGAAGATGATACCGAAGAGGTAATTCAGGATATCAGTAAGATGCTTAGAAAATACTTTAGCGGAATCATTCTGCAGATCGTAATAATTACAGCCTTAGTTGCCACCTTACTGTGGGCCTTTGGTATTCAGAATGCACTCCTAATTGCCTTCTTTGCCGCCATCATCAATGTGATTCCATATATCGGACCCTTCATAGGAGCCCTATTTGGTATATTTATTACCATTTCTGGGAATCTCAATGTCGACTTCTATCAAGTCCTTTCACCCATGTTGATCAAGGTCGTCATCGTTTTTGCAATTATGCAAGTTCTAGATAACTTCATTTTGCAACCATTTATCTACTCTAATAGTGTGAAAGCTCATCCACTCGAGATATTTATTTTAATTCTAGTAGCTGCAAAATTAGGAGGGATACTTGGAATGATCCTCGCGATTCCAGCTTATACGGTTATCAGAGTAGTTGCTAAGGAATTCTTAAATCAATTCAAGATAGTACAAAAATTGACTGGATCACTTGGGGACTAGCGCTGAACCGCATACCCTTATATTAACAATATGACATACGAATACCACAGTGTTTTTCTTGCCTCACCAAAGACCATTCCTGATAAAAAGTATATGGACACCCACATTTATGAGGTAGATGGTGTGCAAATGGCTAGGGACTTACAATCTACGATCGAAAAAATGGCTGAGAAGGGCTATGACCTCTTTCAGTGCACACCAATAGTATCGACTAAGTACCATCAAGTCACCTACACAGAGGGCTTCACTCTTGTATTTCGAAAAAAAATCTAAGAATGCTATTTGAACTCAAAAGTTTTGACGAATTAAGTAGTAAAGAAGTCTATCGCATCTTAGAAATAAGAGCTGCTGTCTTTGTGGTAGAGCAAGAGTGTGTCTACCAAGATCTTGACGGAAAGGACACATCGGCACACCATGTATTGGGCTACTTTGAAGATTCAATTGAAGCCTACACGAGGATTGTACCTACAGGCCTTATATATGAAAATTATGTATCGATTGGACGTGTGCTTACAACGAAACGAGTAAGAAGGGGTGGCTTCGGAAGAAGGCTAATGAAACAATCGATCGCCTACAGCAAAGAAATATATCCCCACCATAAAATCAAAATATCGGCCCAATCCTACCTTCTGAGCTTCTACAAGAAGCTAGGCTTTGTAGAAGATGGACGAGAGTACCTGGAAGATGGAATACCCCATACAGCGATGGTTTTGGATCGCTAAGAAGAAGTTTATTGATCGTCCTTTAAGAAATACTAGCTTGGAATTTCTTCGACCTCTGGGTCACAGCCTCGGTAGAGCAGTGCGGTAAGTAGAAGGTATAAGTTAAGCATGTAGGATCGCTCTAGGGTGGCCTCTACCATAAATGAAACCGTCATTATCCCCAGCAGTGCCAGGATAAACATCTTCTTGTAATTTCCATTGTAGAAGAATGGCACGTAAACGGAAAGCAAGAAGAAGGCCAGCCCAATCAGGCCAGATGTAGCCATAAATTTGATTACCTGATTATGAGGAAGGAAGGCCCGACCTCCATCAGGGTAGACCATGGCATATCGATTATTTAATTCTCGGGTTAAGTCACCTGTGCCCATCCCCAGGAATTTATGATCCTGCCAGATGTCAATCCCGATTTTATAACTGCGGATTCGTTCAGAGTCTGAGTAGTTTGCACCTTCGCCTGCTTGCTGTTTTCCGTAGTCATATAAGGTATAATGGATCTTAGTATGGAAGCTTGGAATGGTATAGTAGGCAGCAATAGGACTTAGAGCAAGGGCAAAGAATAGGGCTCCAATCAAGAGAAACTTCTTAAGCTTCCAAAGGTACAATAGCGCTGCAAGGAAGAGACCAACATAACTCAGAATAATACCACTCCTGACTGCCATCACATGGAGAACAATGAATAGATAGAAGGAAAGAATTAAGAAGCTTCTTCGGCTCTTCTTCCCAAAGGACTCCTTCCGCAAGTAGAGAACCAATGAAAAAGTACAGGCAATGGCAAGGAAGATACTATATCGAACATGGTCTATGGGCGTTGGGATCGCCTTACCCTTACCAAGAGACTTTGTAATCGCTTCGAAGTCCATGACATAGTTAGCAAGAACCGGTACCGTACTTACTGCAAGCATACCGATAAAAAAGGCAAAGATCGTGTCTCGTTGTCTTACCCTAAGGCGGGGAAGCCATATTACAGCCAAGGGCAATGATAAGTAGGCCAGATTATGTTGCACTTCTCTCAGTGCCCTGCCACTCTCCTCAGATATAAGTAAGCCTTGCAAGTAGGGCACAAAACCCAAGGCCAAAAGACTAACTGGGAGCCACCTCCAATTATGCGTTCGATGATGCTGTGAGAGGTATATCAGACCTAGAACCAGCAGCATGATATTCGATAAAGTGATCAGGAAAAAGGAATACAAGAGGGCGATAATTAGCAAAAAGTACAAGCCCATACTTGCCTTTCTAAAGTTCTCAATGCTAATCTTTTTGTCCAATCTAAAGAATTATTTCCGGGCGGAAAGGTATGGATTTTTTAAAATAAGTATTCCAGAATGATTTTTTACCTTTGCATCTTATTTAAAAGGGTGACTATGGCACAGGAAGTATTCAATAAAGTTCAAGAAGTACTAGATCAAATCAAAGAGGCAAACCCTTTGTCCAAGGAAGATGTGGAACAATTCCGCATCAAGTATTTGGGTTCGAAGAACATCATTAAGCCACTCTTCGGGGAGATCAGAAATATTGCCAACGAGAGAAAGAAGGAATTTGGTCAATTTGTGAATTCGGTCAAAGAAGCCGCAGAAAGTAAATTTCGAAGTGTGAAGGCCTCTGCCGAAGAAGCGGAAATTACCAAGAGTGTATCTGACATCGATCTTTCCCGTCCTGGTTTTCCTCTCGAAAGAGGGTCTCGGCATCCCGTTTCGATTGTAATGAATGAAATGATTGACATTTTTAGTCGAATTGGATTTACAGTGGCTGAGGACCGAGAAATAGAAGACGATTGGCACAACTTTACTGCAATGAACACACCAGAGGACCATCCTGCACGAGATATGCAGGATACCTTCTACTTAAAAAATTCGGTCACAAGACTCTTAAGAACCCATACATCTTCTGTGCAAGCACGGACCATGATGGCAGTTGAAAAACCCCCAATTAGGATCATTGCTCCTGGCCGGGTCTACAGAAATGAGACTATTTCTGCCCGATCACATTGTCAATTTCATCAGATCGAAGGCTTGTATATCGACAAGGACGTCTCCTTCGCAGACATGAAGCAAACGCTTTTATACTTTGCAAGAGAAATGTATGGCAAGGAAACCGAAATCCGACTTCGTCCCTCCTACTTCCCCTTCACGGAGCCAAGCGCTGAAATGGATGTCTACCTTGGCCTAGCTGATGAAAGAGCACGAAAATTGACCAAGGGAACTGGGTGGCTAGAAGTTTTAGGGTGCGGAATGGTAGACCCACAAGTCTTAGAAAATTGTGACATCGATTCTAAGATTTATACAGGATATGCTTTTGGAATTGGGATAGAGCGTTCTGCAATGCAGCGATTCAATATAAGTGATATTCGTTCCATTTTTGAAAATGATATCCGTTTTCTTAGACAATTTGTATCAGCTTGATGAAACCATCTCTCCCTAAAGGAATCCGAGACTTCTTACCTAATGAGGTGCTCCGTAGAAATTTCATCTTCGACACGATTGAAGAGGTCTTTCGCAAGTATGCCTATGTTTCAATAGAAACACCAACAATGGAAAACCTTGATACCTTGACAGGCAAGTACGGCGACGAGGGTGACCAATTGCTTTTTAAGGTAATGAACAACGGTGACTTTCTGCGTAAGAGTGACAAGAGCGCTTTTGATGACGCAGATAGCCCTAGGTTTGCCAAATCCATTTCTAAAAGAGGCCTTAGATATGACCTTACTGTCCCTTTTGCAAGATATGTTGTGATGCATCAGAACGATATCTCATTTCCCTTCAAGCGGTATCAGATCCAGCCAGTTTGGCGGGCTGACAGACCGCAACGCGGTCGTTATCGCGAGTTCTACCAGTGC
>CAZMYK010000185.1:0-7375 GCA_964570435.1 uncultured Saprospiraceae bacterium
GAACCCATGTATCTAGATATTATCTGCGACCCACTTCAGTACTTTGAACCGTTTCCTAAGTGGCGGGTAGCGTGTAGGCATGTCAAATCCTGCAGCCTTGTGAACTTCGGCCTTCATATGTGAAAAGGTATCGAAGGTAAGCTGCCCGTTATAGGCTCCAATGCCACTCCTCCCAACACCTCCAAAAGGCAAGTACTTATTTACATTCTGAAGCAAGCAGTCATTGATATTTACTCCACCAGAAGAACAATTCTTCAAGACGTCATTTATATTGTCTTTGGACTTGGAATACATATAAAGCGCCAATGGCTTTTCGCCACCATTAATCATCTCTTTGACTTGATCAAGGTTCGTGAAAGATATGACTGGCAATATGGGGCCAAATATCTCATCCTTCATCACAGCGTCTTCTTGACCTACATTATCCATGATCGTTGGGCTAATGAACTTTTGCTCCCGATCAATGTCACCTCCATGTACGACCTTGCTTTGATCAATCAAAGACGCAACACGGTCGAAATTTCGCACATTGATCATACGCCCATAGTCTTCCGATTTTTTTGGATCTGAAGTATAAAATTCTATGATCTTCCCCTTCATCTTATCTACTAGCTCATCCTTGATGCTTTCATGTGCTAAGAGGTAATCTGGGGCAATGCAAATTTGGCCGCAGTTGAGATATTTCGCAACAACTATCCTACTTGCCGCAACATCTAAGTTCGCGGTCTTATCTACTATGCAAGGACTTTTTCCACCTAACTCTAGGGTCACAGGGGTAAGGTGTTCAGCCGCTGCCTTGTAGATTATCTTTCCTACATGGGGGCTCCCAGTGAAGAAAATATAGTCGAATCGCTCCCTTAATATGGCAGTAGTTTCAGCTACCCCTCCTTCTATTACTGCTACATAGTCTTCCTGGAAGATTGACTTTATAATTTGTCGAAATACCTTGGCTGTGTTTGGGGCTAGTTCCGATGGCTTGCACACTGCCGTATTACCTGCTGCAACTGCTCCTATTAGAGGCAGCATGATTAGCGAAAAAGGGAAGTTCCAAGGGGCTATAATCAGCGTCTTTCCAAAGGGCTCTGGCCTGATCTGGCTTGATGCAGGTTTAAAAGCCAAGGGTGTTTTTACTTTCCTTGGTCTTGACCACTTGGGAAGATTTTTGATGGTTTTCTTTAATTCTTGCTTGACTATAGCAATTTCTGTTATGTAGGCTTCGTACTCTGACTTTTTCAAGTCGTCATAGAGGGCCTTTGTGATCTCATCATGCCTTGCCTCTATTTCATGTAGCAGTGACTTCAAATGCTTGAGTCGGAAAGCGACTTCTAAAGTTGCTCCTGTTTTGAAGAAAGTAGTCTGCCTATCAATTTTGTCTTTAATCTGATGTGGGCTGCTTACAATTGTATCCATTTTAGATCGATTTATTAAGTAAGAAATTTTCTTACCAATCAAAAAATTGCGTTCCAATAGCTATAAGCCAAGTTGTGCTAAATCTTTAGGAACAGAAAGTTCCAGTTCGACTTTGCAGTTGGTCTAAGATAGTCAATTCTTTACTCATAACTTGCTGCATCCAGGACTTGGGTTTGCCCATCTATAGTGACAGCATATACAAATCCAGGCTTTATGCTGAAGGCTCCATATTCACCCTTCTTATTAAGAGCAATATAGCCTACCTGCACATCCGTAATGTCTTGCTTTTTAACGATCCTCATCACCGCTTCCTTGCACGCCTCTTGCGGGCTTCGTCCCTGTCTCATGAGTTCCACTACTAGAAAAGAACCAACACTTCGTAGGACCAGCTCACCCATCCCCGTTGCCGTTGCTGCTCCTACTTCATTATCAACAAATAGACCTGCACCAATAATCGGACTGTCCCCTACCCTGCCTGGCATCTTGTAGGCTAGACCACTCGTAGTGCAAGCCCCACTTAGGTTTCCTTCTGCATCTATTCCCATCAGGCCTATTGTGTCATGTAGTTCTATATTTACCTTTGGCTTATAGTCTGAAGTCTTTAGCCATTCAGTGTATTCTTTTTTCGAATTTTCGGTAGAAAGGTCTTCACTTTTGAAGCCTTGCGAAATAGCAAAGTCATATGCTCCCTGTCCACTTAACATCACATGTGGAGTCTCCTCCATCACCTTCCTTGCTACCGAAACAGGGTGCTTAATATTCTGAATATAGGTCACAGAACCGCAGTTCCCCTTACTGTCCATTATGCATGCATCTAGAGTCACATTACCATCTCGATCAGGTCGGCCACCAAGACCAACAGATTGATCTTCGGGATCAGCTTCTGGGACTCTTGCTCCGGCTTCTACAGCATCCAAAATACTTCCGCTTGAATCAAGTTGCTTCCATGCAGCCTCATTTGCCTTGACATTGTTCCATGTAGAAATGATTACTGGTTTTTCTCCTTGACTCTCACTTCCTGTCTCCGCACAAGAAGTCAATATAGCCCCTGTACCGAGCAAGAGTGAAGTGTTAAGAAATTCCCTTCTGCTGTGGTTTTTCATTTTTGGTCAAACTTTTGTGGTAATTTGAAGTAAGGAAGTTAATAAAAAACCTGTATCATGCAAGTAAAATCCGTGACCATGCTTAAAAGAATCTTCATAAGTTTTTCACTGGCATTGCTATTTACTTCATTGGTCAATGCTCAATTTGAGATTAAATCCAACGTTCTTGGCCTAGCCACAAACAATTACAATGGTCAGGTGGAACTACTACTAAATGACAAATCTGGTATGGAGCTAGAAGCTAGCTTTCGGCAGACGCCTTGGTTCTTGGCACTTTCGGGCTCTGAAATAACAAACAGCGCTTTTCGAATCATGGCTGCCTACAAGTACTACATTGGAGGTGAGGACCCAACTGCGGGTTTGTATTTTGGCCCCTTCCTCAAGTTGAAGGTAGCAGGCTTGGACAATGTTCCTTCTCTTCTAGACCCTAACTACATGGGAAGGGAGAGAGACCCTGAGGTTCTTTCAGTCTTTAATACTGCCTTCTTTGTCGGAGGAAATTTCGGTCAGAAAATAGTTCTTAACAACAACATCCTAATCGAGTATTATGGTGGTTTTGGTTATGCTGTATATAACGATAAAATGATTAGAGACGATATTCCTGCAGACTTGGAGAACTTCCTCAGCGTAGATCGAAACTCATTCACATGGCCCTTAGACTTTCGGTTTGGAATATCATTAGGCTACCGCTTCTGGCGCTAGGTCATTAATTATGTAAAATGGGACGAATTCATATTTTGATTAGTAGACTACTATTGTGGCTTCTTGCATTTCACCTGTTTGCATCATGTTCTCAAATCACTCCACTACATTCAGCAAGAACAGAGGGTCAAGGAAATCTTACTCTTGCAGCCTCTTTAGATGGAACAAGTATTGGTGACAATGGAATTAGTGGTAATTCTGGCCCCCCGGTTTTTCCAGGCCTAAGAGCGGAGCTAGCTTATGGTCTTACAGACAAGCTAGATGTCATTGCCAGTTTGTATTCAGCAGGATCTATAAAGGCAAGCTTGAAATTTCAACTATATGGGGACAACCTTTCTGTTTTTTCAATTGCTGCAATGCCTGGATACGAGTACCAAAGCAGCTTACCTAACGCTGGAAACTCAGTCCAAGTGCAACGCCTGCACTTCCCATTTATGTTTAATGTACGTGGGTCTGAAACGATTGAATACTATGTTGGCCCAGACATCGTCCTACAAATTGACGATAGTGCTCAAAATTCTGCCTTCCCTGGCTTTTTCGGAGGGATCGAATTGGGGAATAGGATAAGGTACAATATTGGAATCGGAGCCTACCTGCCATACACTTTTAACATAGGCACGTCAGGTTATTTAGTGCAATTTGGCGCATCGGCAAGAATACCGATCTTCAGAAACGAATAGTTGCGATTAAACGGAGAAGCTTTCTCCACATCCACATGTGCGAGATGCATTTGGATTATTGAAATAAAATCCTTTCCCTTCAAGACCTCCAGTGAATTCTAAGGTCGTATTACATAAGTAAAGAAAACTCTTCAAGTCCGTAACTACCTTCACCCCATTGTCAAAAAACTCCTGGTCATTGGGCTTAGACTCATTGTCGAAATCCATAGAGTAGGAAAGGCCTGAGCAGCCTCCGCTTGTAACGGAAACTCTAACAAAGAAGTCTTCTGTAATACCACCTTGGTCTACAATCTCTTGTATTCGCTCCTTCGCGCTGTCTGCTACGAAAACCATACTACTTAGCTTCTGCTTCTACTTCTACCAAATTATTCTTAGTCTTATAGTCCTTGATTGCACTCTTTATTGCATCTTCTGCAAGGACAGAACAGTGAATTTTCACTGGAGGAAGAGCCAACTCTTCTACTATGTCCATGTTATCTATGTTAAGAGCTTCATCTATTGACTTTCCTTTCAACCACTCTGTAGCAAGGGAAGACGATGCAATCGCTGATCCACAACCAAAGGTCTTAAACTTTGCGTCTTTAATAGTCCCATCCTGCTCGTCTACTTCGATCTGCAACCTCATCACATCGCCACACTCAGGTGCGCCAACTAGGCCAGTACCAACGTTATTCTTGGACTTATCTAGTGTTCCTACATTTTTAGGATGCTTAAAGTGTTCAAGTACTTTTTCTGAATATGCCATTGTATTACTTTTCTTTTTTAATTAACTATTATAAGCCCTGCTTAGTTCAAAAAACACAAATTAGTGTTCAGACCATTCTACCGATTCCAGGTCGACACCTTCCTTGTACATCTCCCAAATTGGACTCAAATCTCTCATATGCTGAACGCCCTTCGTAATCATTTCTAAGGTCGTATCGATCTCTTCATCAGTGGTGAATCTACCGAGACTAAATCTAATAGAAGAATGCGCCAAGTCATCACCAAGCCCGAGGGCAATTAGTACATAGGAAGGCTCCAAGGATGCTGATGTACATGCAGAACCCGAAGATACTGCAACGTTCTGGTTAAACGTCATCATAAGACCTTCTCCTTCTACGTGCTTGAAGGAAATATTGGTCACGTGCGGCATTCTGTGTTCAGTATTGCCATTGACATAGACCTCTTCCAAGGCTTCCAAAAATCCTTTCTCTAACTTATCTCTCAATTTAGACAATCTTTCGGCATCTGCATGCATCTCTTTCTTAGCAATTTCAGCCGCCTTACCGAATCCAACAATTCCAGTCACATTCAGTGTCCCAGACCTCATTCCTCGTTCATGTCCTCCGCCATCCATCTGAGCAGTCACCTTGACTCTTGGATTTTTTCTATTGACGAAAAGGGCGCCAACACCTTTGGGACCATACATCTTGTGTCCAGTAAAGGCCATTATGTGAACTCCGACTTCCTTAGGAAGCACAGGTATCTTACCAACTGCTTGAGTTGCATCACTCATAAATAGGACGCCATGCTTAGCGCATAAGTCACCTATTTCCTTCATTGGTTGGATCACTCCTGTTTCATTGTTAGCCCACATGATTGAAATCATGATCGTCTTGTCAGTGATCGCATTTTCAAGATCTCCTAAATCTACCAGACCGTCTCGCTGCACCTTTAAATAGGTCACATCACCTCCCATTTTCTCGATCTTCTTACAAGCATCAAGTACCGCCTTATGCTCAGTTTCTAGAGTGATAATGTGATTTCCCTTCCTCTTGTACATTTCGAAGGCCCCCTTGAGTCCTAAGTTATCAGCCTCAGTAGCGCCGGAAGTGAAAATAATTTCTTTGGAATCAACTTCTATAAGGTTAGCAATCTGCTCCCTTGCATAGTCGACAGCCTCTTCGGCTTTCCAACCGAAAGGATGGCTTCGAGAAGCAGCGTTTCCAGGTATTTCATAGAAATATGGAAGCATCGTTTCTA
The DNA here is from genome assembly GCA_964570435.1 of uncultured Saprospiraceae bacterium. Classification (GTDB taxonomy): domain Bacteria; phylum Bacteroidota; class Bacteroidia; order Chitinophagales; family Saprospiraceae; genus Portibacter. The sequence goes on from CAZMYK010000185.1 coordinate 5,861, forward strand.
CAACACGAGGGTCTGCAGGTGTCGTAGAATTATTATCTAGATATATTAATTTTTCGCTCATTAAATGTCGTAATTTAAAATGGAGCTGCAAATATAGCTTATAATGCCTTAAAACTTTGGTTTTGCTCCAGACGATTTAGTAAATTACAAGTATAACAAGAGAAGAAAAGATAAGTTCTATCTTATTGCGAAAAAGTAGGCAGCCTTCCTGATTCAAGAGAGTCGAAGTTCAAGCTTCAGGTCAGCCGCCTATCATCCTACTATAACTTTGTGCCCACTAGGGTATAATCTTGACGTATGCCGTCAACCCAGATTGAGTAATCTAATTGAATACTGTAGTCGAAAAAAATCCCTTCACCAGCAATACTCACACCATCTTCGACTACTTGTTCCCTGATCCTAATCTCTTTTTCATATTCAAATTCATTGCGAATCCTTGCCTCTAATACTGCCCAATTTTCTGCATCCCAGGGAGCATCTATCAGTACATTATTCCCACCATCTGCAGATACGCTGATGGAAAAAGGTCCATCTACACCAACCACATTGGCTTCATAGACACCCACAACCGGTAAGACCTCAGGGTCATATCTTTCACACGAAATAATCAAGGCAGAGAGAAAAATAAGTATTAGGTATTTCATCGTTATATCTTTTTAATATTATCAATGTATGAAAGAATGACGATGACAACAGACAAAAAGTAACACCATATGAAAAGCTTAAATCTTCATTAACTTTTCTTTAAGCGTTAATAGTAGTTTTGTTAATTAAATCTTATGGTATATCGTATTACATATTACGATTAATTATCATAAGTTTCATACCTTAGCCGCCTATATGGATTCTAATATCAACCAGAACTTACCTTCCTTTTTAAAGACTAGGCCACTATTAGACCTAGCGGTTCTCAATAAAGGATTGCTTGAGAAAGATATGCAAAGCCTCTCGAGGGCAATCACATTGATAGAAAATCCAAAGCACACTTATGACGAAGAAGTTCTGAACTTTCTTGCCAATCTTGATCCAAAGCAAGAAACGCTTAGAATCGCAATTACAGGATCTCCTGGTGCTGGAAAAAGTACCCTGATCGAAGCCCTTGGTCTTGAACTGATAGAGAAGGGGTATTCAGTAGCGGTCATTGCAATTGATCCAGCCAGCCCTGAAACCAAAGGAAGTATTCTTGGTGACAAGACTCGAATGGAAAAACTCTCTAGGGCACCAGAAGCCTTCATTAGACCTTCCTCTAATGTATTGGAGAGTGGGGGAGTAAGAGGCAGTAGTTTTCATACGATTCGACTATGTGAAGCAGCAGGGTATGACTTTACATTAGTGGAAACGGTTGGAGTCGGCCAGTCGGAATTGGCAGTGAGTGAAATTACAGATGCCGTCTTCCTTCTATTGACACCAGCAGCAGGCGATGAGCTTCAAGGAATTAAGAAAGGGATCGTAGAAAGCGCTGACCTAATCCTGGTTAACAAGGCTGATAAGGAATATGAAGATGCTGCGTCAAGG
>CAZMYK010000186.1:0-7372 GCA_964570435.1 uncultured Saprospiraceae bacterium
TTCATGATCAGATTTTTTCTTTCATACTTAATGTGAGTGAATCTATTTGTAGTCCTTTAACAAGACAAAATTAGCCTGACATGCATCCAAAAACGCTCCAATGGAAGCAATGGAACTTCTTTTCCTTGAAAAAATCTGACAAGGCTCCGTTAAGCGACTCGTGTCACGTAAGTCTCTGATAATAAATACCTTGTGACAATCACCTTGTAAAAATGCAGGTGCCAAATACTTCATTGGCACCTTTTCTAGACTTAGGAATGTTGCTTTTTGTATTCGGAAGGAGAAGAACCCGTCATTTTTTTGAAAATACGATTGAAGCTTGTTTTAGATTTAAAACCGCTATCATATGCTAAGGCGAGTAAGGTAAAATTATCAAAATTCTCATCACTCATTTTTGTTTTGACCTCTTGAACACGATGCTTATTGATGAGGTCATAGAAACTAATATTCATATAGTGATTGAGTAGGGCAGATAGTTTCTTATCCGTAGTTGATACCTTATTTGCCAAGACACCCAGCGTTAGATCTTCATCTAGATAAGGTTTTTCAACTTCTAATACTTTGGATAGACGACTTCGCAGTTCTTCGATCTTTTCAGGACTAGTGCTGGCAAGATGGTGGCTTGCAATTCTTTCACTAGCATCAGATTGATCTTTCACAATAGGTCCATCATCTATTTTCAGGAGAAAGTCTGGTAGTAAAATCTTTGATTGCGAAGTCCCATAGTATCCAAGGTAGTATAGCAAAATCACAAGGAAAACCATCGTAATAAAACCTGTATCCCATTCCATTTCAGTCGTGGCAATTTCATACGAATTAATGCAAAGATCAATAATCACAACGACTAAGACCCCCCACAGCAACTTCTTGACCCATCCTATATCTATTTCCTTGAGATTTGAATAGTTATCCTTTAGAGCCTTAGAATAACGCTTTACAATTCTCAATGCCAAAATGATATAAGCTACCAGAAAGAGCGATTGGAATTCTAAGACTAGTAGTTCATATTTGCTCAAAGTTTCTAAGTAGGAAAACACAAAAGCCCCCTGAATGATTGAAGCTAGGATTGGGATTGAAATTAGAAATGTATACAATATCGCTGGAATAAAGTGCCGCCATGATCTCTTTAAAAATTGCAAGTCTTTTTCAAATAATGATTTGACATAGAGCAAAAGTAGCGGACCAATCACAAGTTCAATGTGGTCTTGAAAAATAAAGGTCAAGACAGTAATGATGCCGAGATCGTGCAGGTCACTGTAATAACTTAGCGTCACCAATAGAAGGTAAATGAAAAAGGCAATGAGAATTTTCTGTGGCAACTCCTTAGCGGGCATTCGAAACAGTAGGAAGAGAATGATGAGCGTCATTACTATCCCTGCTACCAACATAAAATCCACAAACAAACCCATAGCAAAATAAAGATATAGAAATTTCAAATTCTATTTGAAGAACGAGTCTTTTATGGAAACGTTACATGTGATATGTTAAAATAATGAAAGTCTATGGCCCTGGGTCCATTTGATATTGAGAATCTAATCATTCCTTGTAGTGGCAAGTAGACTTACTGGGCGGTCTAATTGCTTTTTCAGGCTTACACATTTGTATTGGAAAGTCTCTGGAAATTGTTACAATTTGAAACCTTAAGCAATACTCCATGCCACTGCTTCATGGGCATGGATCTTACCTGTATCGAAGAGTGGTAGTTCCGTATCTGAATCTGAAATTAGGATAGGTAATTCTGTACAAGCTAGGACAGCACCTTCGGCACCTTGCTTCTCAAGTTCTTGCATGATCTTCAAAATTTTTTGCTTTGAAGTATTGCTAAATTTTCCCTTCACCAACTCATTGTATATTATATCGTTGACCACCTTTCTGCCTTCCTCATCTGGGATGATGACTTCAAGATCAAAGTCAGTCTCCAGGATTATCGTGTAGAAATCTTTTTCCATGGTAAACTTTGTACCTAACAAAGCTACCTTCTTAAGTCCTAGCTGTTGGATAGATTCTCCCGTGCTGGTAGCGATATGTAGGAAGGGAATATTCACATTCTCTGTTATGAAGTGACTTACAAGATGAATGGTATTCGTACATAGTAGAATGATTTCTGCATCAGCTTTTTCTAAGCTTTGGGCGGCATTCTTCATTATTCCACCAATGGCCTCCCAATCTCCTTCAAAAGTCAACCGTGCGATATCGGCAAAGTCTACGGAAATCATAATGCACTTAGCAGAATGAGAGCCTCCAAGGATTTCTCTTGCCCGTGTGTTTAGAAATTCATAGTACAATTTCGATGACTCCCAGCTCATCCCTCCAATTAATCCTATTGTTTTCATAGATCTTACTTTCGATTTCTTGTAAAGATAAGTCATAAGGTCTCGACAGAGCACCTAGAGGACCTAGCTCTATCAGGATTTCCTGCTTTACTGGGTCCTAGTGCCAACTAAAGCCCTTCTTCTTTACTTCAACAATGACTTTATTCCACCTTTGAGATCATAGAGAGCCTGAACTTCCTCCGGGTCCAAATCTTTGTCAAATGCAGTCAGCTCATCTATCTTGCCGATGTAGCCCAAGCCTAACATTATTTTTGCATTCTCTTCTTCCCATGTGAATGGGTCATTGATGCCTTCTACCACACCCTTATAATCTCCATCGAGGTACAACATGCTTGTAGATCTATCTGTGTTAATTCCAGAATAGGTTATTACAACATGGGTCCATCTTTCACCCTTAAAGGGAGGCTTTTCTACAGTAACAAGACGCTTTTCAAATGCTGCCTCATTGTTCTTATTCTCTGGATTCCATATTGACAGATCTCCCAAAACACCTAGTCTAAATTCTCTCGGACTATCCTTTGTGAAATCCACCCACAAAGCAGCGTCGTTGTACTTCGTGTCAGTGAGATTTATTGGGTCACAGTAACTTGGAGCCAATTCTGTTTCGGGATCTACTTGCAACCAAAAAGAAAAACTTCCGCTCCAAGATTCAGAACTATAACCTAGGTTCTTATCCCCACTAAAGTAAATGGCAGCAGTTTTTGCTTCTCGAAAATAAAGGGCATCACCTGTCACTCCTTGGTCTTTCAATAGTACAACATTATCATCATGCACACCTGCTTTTGCCTGATCAGTTTCTTTGTAGCTTTCAGCAGTGTAAATTAGTGAATCACCTACAGAAAAATCGGCATGCTCCTGGCCATCGAATGAACAATGAAAAAGGATGTGATCTTCGAAGGCCTTGTCTTGCGCCATGGTGATATTCGAAAGGAGGATCATTAGAAATCCCAATCTATAGATAAGCATATTTGTGTTTTTGTTATTTCTTGAATTCCTGATTGCAATGCAGCACGTAAGTGCAAATTTAGGCTTGTAACTTCGCTTGAGCTAGAAAGTTCATTGAAGAAATTTGAATGCTTGGATGAAATCTGTTCAATTAAAAGTACTTGTCTTACTTCAATCTAGATTCGTACTTAGATAATACCTTCCAAATGTCTATAAAGGTGGCAATTGCTTCTGGGTCCATCTCTACTCAACAAGTATCAAAGTAAATTTAGCTGGAGCAAATTCACTTGATCTATTGTTTTTCTATTTTTCTTGCAAAAACGATATTCTCATATCCGCTTCCATTCACCATAAAAGTACTTGTTCCCAATTCCTGAAAGTTGTTTTTTAAGTAGAAACCAATGGCTCTTTTGTTTTCCTTATAGACGGTAAGCCAGATGGTATCTACTTGTAAATCTGTCATTTTTGAAATAATGAAATCGAGAAACTTTTGTCCAATTCTTAGTGGAATAAAGTGGGCAAGGATGTAGATTTTTTCCAGCTTGCAGCTAACCCTTGATTTGACATCCTCATGCCGCGAATTTAGAAGCAGTTTTGCATAGCCAACAGGCAATTCATTTACAAAAATGATAAAGAAGACAGAATTCAAATCATTAAGATCTTCTTTCGTTTTGCTTACTGAAAAAGTGCTCTCGACATATTCATTGAGGTCGGTAGAGCTTGCAAGAAAATGTCCGTGCGATTCTATGTATGTGGTCGTACCTAATAGGGCTAAGATCTCCGCATCTGCTTCAGTGGCATTCCTAATTTCTATCATCCTTGATTGGTTTTAGATTTTTTAAGCGATAGGTGTGCAACAAAACTGCAATAGTGCAGCCAATAATAATGGGATAGGCATTCAGTAATAGGCCATAGACAATGTAAGCAGCATTCGCAATTACAGAAATTAGGCGCAATTTGTATTCACCTTTCACGGACATTGAATAAAGGTTGATGACTAATCCCATGTATCCGATAATGTCGGTAGTTAGTGGACTCATTATAAACTATACTTTTTACAGTACAAATATATTTTGTGTATCTTGCTTATTCAATAACTGTCAACTTCGACAGGTCAAAAAAAATTGAAATGATAATAGAAGGAGAGCACAAAGCATACAAGATCTACGACAAAATATATCATTGCGGAACCAGTGTTACTATGGGTTTTATAGGTGGGAAGTGGAAGTGTGTGATTTTGTGGTACTTAAGAAATGGCAAGCTCCGCTTTTCAGAAATAAAACGTCTAAGTCCCTATATCACTGAAAAAATGCTTAGTATTCAATTGAAATCTCTGCAAGAAGATCGTCTAATCCAGCGCACAAGTTATGGAGAGAAAGCACCCTTCCGTGTTTACTACGAAATGACCCCTTTTGGTGAAACGCTGCTCCCTGTAATCGAGGGAATTGTGACTTGGGGAAAAGAACTTGCTAGTCGTGAAGGAGAAATAGTTGGTCTTAACTAGTTCCTTTTTTCCTAGAACGCAGAAAACACCTTACAGGTTCTTAGCTCAAGTTTCCAAAGACAACGCGTATGGAAATGATAGTAGACTAGGTTCATTCCTTGCAAAGATTGGCTTGTCGTTGAGATCAAATCTTACTTAGCCAGGCTATCTAATTACTCATAAACTATGGAGGGGAATGCAGCAGTTTAGGTCCTTCCAAGTTAAATTGGAAAAATATTTATGATTTTTTCTTCCACATTCCGTCCTTTCCATCTTTTCACCATCTTGTTATTGAAATTGAATAGAAAAAGTTGAAAACTGGACCGGAAATAGCAAAACTTCTTAGGCAAGGTATCAAAGGAAATCGCTTTGCAATTAAGTCAGTGTACCAAGAATGTGTGCGTGATATGATTAGTATCAGCTACAAGATTCTTAATAGTAAGCAAGATGCCGAAGATGTCTTTCAAGAAGCATTCTTAAAATCTATTAAGAAAATTGATTCTCTTAAAAACTGGAATAGTTATAAGTCTTGGTTAAAAAGAATTGTGGTCAATGATAGCCTACAGATGATAAGAGGCAAATTCGTATGGAACGAAATTGATGACATAGAGCTAGAAGAAGAAAGTGCGGAATCCCTTTATGGTGAGATAACATTAGACAATATCAACGCAGCTATCCAAAATCTTCCAAATGGCTCACGTCAGATTCTTAGCTTGTACCTCCTAGAAGGTTACAAACACCGAGAGATCGCTGAATTCCTGAATGTAAGTATCTCGACATCAAAAAGCCAGTACCGCTACGGATTGAGATCCTTGAAAAACACACTAACTACAAAGTACTTAAAATGAGTTTAGAAGACCGCATTAGAAATAATAAGGAAGCATTTAAGGTCAACGAAATATCGCAAGACCTCTGGGATAAGATCGATGAAAATCTTAACCTCCCTAGTAAGAAGAATGGTAATTTGAAACGGCTCTTCATCAGTATTTCAAGTGTGGCCGCTGTAGGCCTGATTTGCTTGTTTTTTTATCAGAATTATCAGCAAAACTTAGCAATTAAGCAAGAGCTAATGGCTATGAAAAGCACCATGAATAGTATGCTAAATGATCAGTCTTCATTTAAAAGAATTAGAGCAGTAAATATGAGTAGTGAGCTTCCTTCAGTTGACAACGAGGTCATCGATGCTCTAATTAGGACGATGAATGACGATAAGAATGAGAATGTACAATTGGCCGCTGTCAATGCCCTTGAAAACTTTGTAGGAAAAGAAAGTGTCAAGAAGGCTTTGCTAGAAGCCCTTGCCACTACGAACGAGCCTTTCTTTAAGATAAAGGTGATAAAACTGCTTTCCAATACAAAGGACGAAAGAGCTTTACCCTTCCTTAACCAGATCATCGATGACGAAGCTAGCCAGGGTTACTTGAAGGATGAAGCTGAGAATGCCAAGCAAGCTATCAAATCACTGTAATTCTGATAGTTATGCTCATTAATTCACTTAATAATAGATCAATAAAAATGAAAAAAATAATCATAATTTGCATCCATTTACTTGTCTTTCAAAACTTGACAAGCCAAGAAATAATTGCCTTTGAAGGACAAGAAATCATCATCGAAGGCTGGGCTAGAAATCTTGCGATCGTGGGTACATACAAGGATGAAATCAAGGTTGAAGAAGAAGAGCCTGATGAAAAAAAGGCTTATAATATTAAGGTCAATGGGCCAGTAGCACTCATCTCCTTAAAGCCTACGTGCCATAACATTGCCATACATGTCCCCAAGACTGCCAACATCAAAATCTCAATGATGGATGTAGTCTTCGAAACCAAATTCGATCGGTATAAGGGTTCCGATTGGCGTTCAATTGCGATTAGCAAGATCGATGGCAATGTAGAATCCAGTACCGATGGATATAACATAGCGATAGACAGGGTTAAAGGGTCAATCTCAGTTGTTTCTTATGGAAATATTAGTGCTGTTCTTCCAGACCTTGCAAATAGCGAATTGGTTTCACTTGATACCTATTGGGGAAACGTCTACGCCAAAATCCCCAGTGAAATTTCTGCCTCGGTTACACTTACTGCCAAGAATGGCAAGGTGGAGTTGCCAAAAGGAGTCATGTTTAAGAAAACTGAAAAGAAAACAAAACGCAAGTTCAGAGGTAGTCTGGATTCAGGACTCCTGCCCATAATTCTGCACTCTGAAGATGGCAAGGAGGTCACTCTGGAACAACACTAAGTACAAGAAATGGAGGATCCCAAATCATTGATCCATCTGTAACTACTATGAAAGCTTAAAACTCATCATCCTTGGATAGAATATCCAAGACTCAGAATTTATTAGCTAACCATTTTAATCAAAAAAATGAAAGATTTAACAACATCAATCATCTGGTCAATCTATGCCCTATTCCTATGTATCATTCCAAGTATTGGTCAGGTGCAAGCACAAACAAAGGTATTGAGTAATCCGATGCACATCAACGAAGAGGGACTGGACTTCCAGGGCACTAGTAACCTTATTTTGGTTCCAGAAAATAGGTCTAAAGAAGACAGTAGGACGATAGGAATTCAATATTTCTACTTCCCTGCAAAGGAAGAAAGTAATTTGGCAC
>CAZMYK010000187.1:0-7370 GCA_964570435.1 uncultured Saprospiraceae bacterium
CATATACAATATTCGGGTCTGAATCTGACACTGCAACTGCTCCTACAGAACCTAGTTTGAAGTAGCCATCAGAGATATTCTTCCAATACATTCCAGCATCCTCAGTTTTCCAAAGTCCTCCCCCAGTTGTGCCCATGTAGTAGGTCAATGGGTCTCCAAGAACACCCGAGGATCCAACCGATCGCCCACCACGAAAGGGTCCTATACACCTATATTTCAAAACCTCATAGGTCGATTCAGCAGTACTAGCCACTTTTTGATCTGATTCACCTTGGCCTTTAGAATAAAATGAGGCAAAAAGTAAACAAATAATGATGAGCCCTCGATAGGGTGCAGTGCAATTAGTCTTAGTCATATGTTGGTTTTGCACTAAAATAGAAAAAAAATGAAAACCTCTTACATAGTAAAGAGTAACAAAAAAGGGCTTGCTAACCTTCGTGACTTACAGAGAGACCACCTTTCTAAGAACCGGTGGTCTATCGCCAAATAGCAAGCGCACATGATATACTCCGGCGGGAAGATTAGGTTCTAGATCTACTTCCGGCCCATAGTATGACTTTTGGTAGACCCTTCGAGCCTGGGAATCGTAAATTTCAACAGTCCTAAGTTTCGACTGCTTAGTACTAATGTGAAAAGATCTTGAAAATGGATTTGGGGACAGAATGATCTCTTCTTCCTGGTCAAGAGTACTTAGGGATGAAACATCCGCTTCATTTTGATACCTGACCGAGCTTATGACTTCGTTGCCTCCTATCTTGAGCCCTGAAGCAGTCATCACTGGACCGCTATAACCCTTGGCAAACCACTTGTACTCTACCTCCACTGTTGATATCGGAATAAGTACAGTATCCAGCTGGGTACTATCACTGTTATAGATGGTAGTCTTCATTTTCAAAACCTCATTGTACATTCCAGCAGGAGTGCGTAAAGTACCATAGCCTTCCACCTCATTAAGTCGATTGCGTGTCCGAGCCAACCTTACATTAACGCCCACGGGGTTTAGGTCAATCACAAGGCGGCTTTTAGAAGAGTCTACATTGCCAAAGTTCACTGGGAATTTAACATATTCATCAGGTGACTCAAACTCAAAAGCTGCAGGTATTAAGGTGCCATTCACTTCCGCTGTCACACCCAACATCGTTTCGGCGTACTCGTTCTCAGACTTACTAAAGTGGCGGACAATGTTTTCAGTTTGAAAATCTCCAAACCCTAGAGTATCAGCTTCTCGAACCGCAATATTGGTCAAATCATCAAATTCCGATTGACAGTTAAAAATTAGAAAATTTGCAATACAAAAAGAAGTTCTGTAGCCTGAATCGTTGGGATCTATGAATACCAAGGTATCCGATCGATTCTTTTCAATGTTGCTATAATCCCAAGCAAGATCTTCTCCAGAGACAGTAAAATCGATGTTTGGATTGACGAAGTTACTCACTTCATAGACTTGAGCAGTCCCCACGGAATAATGTTGGTCTGAATCATAAGTAAATTGACAAAGTGCAAAATTAAAAGATAAAAGACCAAAGATGATTAAGCTCCACTTCATATAATAATAGTACGAAAAAAGGCTTGCTTCGCTGCTAGCCCGCTTGATCTATTTTCCAATTGACATTAATAACGACATGAGAATTTCGAAACACTCAAGCAGCTTAATATGTCAATCAATAGCCATCCAATCTTGCTAAAATATCATTCTATACGTACCCTGTCAGCATTCTTATGGCGCGAAAAATCATGATTCTTCTTAGTGCCTAGGTCGATAGAGTAGGCAAGTGAAAATATACGAGAAATTGCAGACTCCCCAGCCCATTCCACCTTGGAACGTGTTGCAAAGGCTTCTTCAGTCAATTCACCATAGCGTATACCAATCTTCATCGTTTTTAATACATCTGTGACCAAAAATTGCAATTTGCCTCTACGCAATTTCTTGGCTATTCCTCCATTTAACATCCCAAATGAAGAAAGTGTCTTAGTTCCGTTGTAGCTTCTAGCATTAAGCCAGCCATTGAGCTCAAGGTTCCATCCCCTACCTAGGTCAAAATTGTGATTACCCGAAATGGTGTAGGTATTGTACCACCCTGCAAACGGCTGCCTTGCAAAGTCTAGCTCGATGTATCGTCTGCTTAAGATCAATGAGAGATTACCTGTCCACCAATTGAACTTGTTCATATTGTAGGCCAACTGAAAATTCAATCGTTTTTCCCAGATCATGTTTTGTGGAGAAAGGATAAAGAGGTTCTTACTTTCGTTCTCTGTGATCTGATAAAGCACTATAGGGTCTTCAGTCGACTCCCCTGAAAATGATAATGTGAAGTCGGAGTGTCGATATGACAAATTAAGGCGATGGCTAATGGCAGCTTTCAAGAATGGGTTACCAGAAAAAACTGCTGTAGGACCATTGTAGCTTGATGTTGTAGCCAAGTCATTAAACTGAGGTCTAGAAATTCGCTTTGCATATGAAAAGCCAAGACTACGGCGTTCACTAATCTTCCGATTGACATAAATGGTTGGAAAAAAGGCACCCCTGGTCTGATCATCTACTCCTGCATTGCGATAGACCCTATCCCACAATTCGTATCGAAGTCCAAGACTAAGACTTGTCAGTGAGTCAATTTCGTAATCGATCGAATTATACAAGGCTATAATTCTCTCTTCCATCCCGTTGTCATTGAAAAGCCTTAGATCTTCCTCCCATGCTTCTTCATTTAGGAATTTGGTACTTGTCAAATTCTTAGTACCTGTAAGTGAAGTCTTGAATCCTAGCGCATAGTTCAAGCTGTGGAGGATCTGTATGTTATAGTCTGCGGAAAGGGATGTATTTCTGATCTGAGACTTGTTGTCTCCCTTTAGTTGATTAACAAATACTTCATTTTCAGTCTCAATCGAAGTACCATCTCGCGCAAGAAATTGGTTACTTATACTTGCAAGATTTCTGTTTGAAACTTCCATGGCACTTAAATCGATCTTCAGTTGTCCCTTGGTCCACTCGATCCCTCCAATCCAACTCTCCCATAAATTATCTCCCTTGTTGTTAATAATTGCATTGGTCCAATCATTCTGTGAATCATAGATGGAGTTGTTAGTCACTTCTGGATTATTTAGAGCATTTAGATACGATAATTCAAATCCAAAATCACCATGTTTCTTTGTGCGAGTTCTTTGGCCAAGTAGGAGGTTATGACTTTTCTTTACATCCTCAGTCATGCTAATAACATCGAACGACAAGAGCCCACCGAGAGGGTCAAATTCCTCTGTCCCAAGAGCGGTCCATTGCTGGTAGGAATGATCGCGCTGGAAGCTATAGTTAGAATACCAATCGGTGTTTCCGTGGTTGAAGTTTACACTAGCGTTAAGGCCATACTTGGCATAGGAACCATACCCTAGAGTAGTGTTCAGAAAAGCACTTGGTTCACTAGCAGAAGGCTGCTCAGTCTCAATCACAATTATTCCTGCACTTCCATCTGCACTATATCGAGCGCTCGGCGAGGTCAATAGCTTAACCTTGCTGACTTGATCCCCAGACATTCCTTCTAGGTACTGTAAAAGGTTGCCACTCGATAGGTTCACTTCCTTGTCGTTGATTAGGACTCTTACACCACTGGAGCCATTTAGCATGATATCACCATTTTGTCTATCTAAGAAAACACCCGGTAATTTTTCCAAAACTTGCAGGACATTGCTCCCAGAGGTCATGAGACTACCTTTAACATTCACAACCGTGCCTTCTGCTGTAGTCTCAATCGCATTTCTTTTCGCAATTATTTCTAGGGCACCTAGATCTATCGCACTTGGCATAAGGACAATTCTTCCAAGATCCAAGTTCTTGGCAAGGATGGGTGGGGAGGAATAGCTCGAATATCCGATAAATGATACTTCAATAAAAACAACGTCTGAGTTGCTGGTGGAGAATATAAAGCGACCTTCTTCATCGCTTTGGACTCCTGCAACCATTGAACTATCTTCTACCTTTAAGACTTGGACATTAGCCCAAGCAATCTCAAGTCCCTCTTGGTCTTCGAGGTAGCCTGAAATTTGCCCACTCAAATCCTTGCACAGGAAGACAAAGAAGAAGCTAAAGAATAGAAAAATCTTATTCATTTTACATATTTGAAAACAAAGGAAGGATTTCTAATCTGGGTCTCCAAGTTTCTTTGAGATGTGGCAAGCTTTCCTTGACCACCTACAAAAATTAAGGCTCAATCCTTCCTAGTCAAGCAATTGTGCAACTTGTCAACAACTTTCCACATCTTGTCATTTAAGCTTCTAGAGAAATGGGGAATTTTTAACTTTACATAGTTATGAACTTGAGCCATCCGATCTTCAGCAAGTACAAGCTGCACCATATCATTTTCTGGGCGGTCTATCACTTTATGTGGTGGTTATGGTTTACTGGTGACATCATGGTGGTAGCAGACGCGCTATTTTTCTCACCTCATTTCTTTAAATATGCCTTCTATGTTGTCTTCCAGGCCCTAGGAGTCTATTTCAATCTTTACTTTCTGCTTCCTAAGTTTTTGGCTACACGACGCTATTTCTTATACATTTCGTACACCTTGTTAACGATTGTAATTGTTGCCTTTATCATTACACCAGGCTATCTACTTAGCTCTTATTTTTCAGGCATCCCCTTACAAGAACTTTATGGAGAAGACAAAGACAGCTTGTGGAGTTTCTTTCGCTACAATAGCCTGGGATCTACAGCGGCTGCAATGACCTTGGCTATGAGTATCAAGTTAGCTAAGAACTACTTACAAGTCCAGAAAAAACAGCACCAACTGGAGCAAGAAAAACTCCAAACTGAATTGAAGTTTTTAAAATCGCAGTTTAATCCACACTTCCTATTTAATACCATCAATTCAGTCTTCGTTTTGATTAAGGAAAATCCCAATCTAGCACAAGGGACCTTAGCGAAATTCTCAGACCTTTTGCGCTACCAACTGTATGAGTGCAATGAAAAGCAAATATCATTTGCCAAAGAGGTGTCATACATCAAGAATTTCATAGAATTAGAACGACTAAGACAAAACGATAATGTTCGCATCATCGAGGATGTAGCGGTAGAGAATGAAGAAGAATTTGAAATCGCTCCATTTATTTTAATGCCCTTTATAGAAAACGCATTTAAGCACGTGTCGACCCACAAAAACGATGAAAACCGAATAGAAATCGTGATTAAGAATCAAGGAAGTCAACTTGAGGTCTTTGTGGAAAACACTAAAAATGCAGAACTTAATTCAAGCCCCTTAGTAGATTACAGCGGCATAGGACTTAAAAATGTTAAGAGGAGGCTTGAGCTCCTATACCCAGATAGGCATAAGATTTCGATCCATAATGGGACTTCCAAATTCTCATGTTCACTGATCCTGGAACTTGATAAAATTAGCGTCACTGAATTTGCCGTAGCATGATGAATTGCCTTGTTATAGACGACGAGCCTCTTGCAAGGAAGGGTTTGCTTAATTACATAGATGAAATGCCCTTCCTCTCTAGCCAAGGAACAGGCACCAATGCGATCGACCTCACCTTACTACTTGAAAGTAATGATGTCGATCTGGTCTTCTTAGATATTCAAATGCCAAAAATGAATGGGATCGAGTATTTAAAGACTGTCAAAAATCCTCCACTCACCATCATAACCACAGCCTACCCCAACTATGCCTTAGAAAGCTTCGAGTACGATGTGATCGACTACCTACTCAAGCCTATTACCTTTGAACGTTTTTTTCAAGCAAGTAAGAAGGCCTACGACTACATGAAATTGATGAAGAGCGCCGAAAAATCCAAGGACTACTTTTTCATCAAGTGTGCAGGTAAGTATGAGAAGATTGTAAAAGAAGAAATCTTGTACATTCAAGGGATGCAAAACTACGTCACGATTGTCACGGAAAAAGGTAAATTCACAACACTAATGTACATTAAGGATATGGCCGCACAATTAGGAAAGCCTGACTTTATTAGGACCCACAAGTCCTACCTTGTTGCAAAGTCTAAGGTAAGTCAGATTGCAGGTAGCCAAATCAAGATAGGCGAATTCACCATTCCCATCTCTCGCCACTACCGTGAAGAAGTGCTCTCCGAGGTAGTGGGAGATGATCTCTGGAAACGATGACTAATTGACCTTTAATATCAAGTCTTCCGAGCCCTCATTGCCATCTGGATCAGTGGCCTTTACATTTACAGTCAACTCTACTCCTGATGTTGTAGCCTCATCAATCCTAAGTCCAAAAATCCAATTGTGCTTGTCTACAGCATCGAATTCTGTTATTGGAGATAAGCCTGTTACATCGCCACCCACTGTTATCGTTTGCAAGGCTTCATTGTCAGTCGCCTCCACTTGAATACTTACCGTCTCTCCTGGGGCTACTTCTGTGTTATTCGCTGGAGTAATAAAACGAACCGAGGGATCTTCCCGATCTCCACATGAAGTGAACAGGATGGCACAAAACAATAAAAGTCCTAAATAATTTTTCATTCTTAATTTTTACTTGTGTAAACGATATCTTCATCTATAAGATTGTTAATTATTAACGTTCCATTACAAAAAAAGATGTGCGATCCCAAAAATATACCTTTAGCCTATAAGATTCCACATAAAAGAGCTTTTTTCGAGATCGATAATAGAAATATCCTATTGCACAATCTACTGTAGATGTCGTATCTTTAGTCTATGTCCTTTATTCACGAATTCTCAATTCAAGCCGAGCGAAAAGCACCCTTCCCTTTCGATGTGCCAGCCATCCTGCATGCGCAGAATCTCAACTTTGAAAACCCGCTTACCTTCATTATTGGAGACAATGGTACGGGGAAGTCCACCCTTCTAGAAACTCTCGCTATGAAGCTAAACCTGCCGCTTATCGGAGGATACATCAATACAAAAAGGGGCTTCGAGGCTGCATCCATTCTTCAAAAGCACATCCACCTAGAGCAAGTAAAGAGGACGACCAACGGTTTCTTCTTTCGTGCAGAAGACTTCAGTCACTTTGTAGATAGTGTAGAGAGAAATAATCGAAGACAAGAAAGCAGCTACAGTGATATGAGAGGTGATGTCCCAGACCACATCATAGAGCAAATGAAGGCCTCTAATAATTTCGCCTTACATAGTATGAGAGAGGAATATGGACAAGATATGATCGCCTTTTCGCATGGAGAAGCTTATATGAAAATTATGCACGATCGAATCAAGTCCAAGGGAATCTTCCTACTGGATGAGCCCGAGGCTGCCCTTTCACCTGCCAAGCAACTCTCACTTATCTTTTTTATCAAAGAGCACTTGAATCTTTATGACTCGCAGTTCATCGTAGCCACCCACTCTCCAATGTTGATGGCCATCCCAGGTGCCACAATCTATGAAGTGACAGAGGAAGGTATGG
>CAZMYK010000188.1:0-7357 GCA_964570435.1 uncultured Saprospiraceae bacterium
GTTTGAACTTGACGGCATGGAATTCTTAGAACCAAGCCACCAACTATTTAATTTCAATAATCCTTATGGAGCATGTAAGCTATGTGAAGGTTATGGAAAGATTCTGGGGATCGACCCAAAGAAGGTGATTCCTAATGAAAGTAAGTCGGTTTATGAGGGTGCCGTTGCGGCATGGAAGGGGGAAAAGAATGGACTTTGGTTGGACCAATTTGTAAAAGCGGCTCATCTTTTTGACTTCCCAATTCATCGACCCTACCACGAGTTAAGTAAGAAGGAAAAGCAAGTCTTGTGGAAGGGGAATAACTACGTAATGGGTATCAATGCTTTCTTTGAAGAATTACAAGAAAAAACCTACAAGATCCAAAACAGAGTCATGTTGGCTCGCTACCGTGGAAAGACTTCATGTACCAGCTGCGGTGGAGGAAGACTGAGAGAGGAGGCATCCTATGTGAAAATCGGGGGACATGATATTATGGAGGTTGTCGAAATGCCGATTTCAGATATGAAGACTTTTTTTGAAGGATTGGAGTTAAGTGATTATGATTCAAAGGTCGCTAAACGGATTCTGTATGAGGTAAATAACCGTCTTGAAATCATGAATGACATTGGCCTAAGCTACCTTTCTATGAATCGACTTTCTAATACGTTAAGTGGTGGAGAAACACAGCGGATCAATTTAACTCGGACCATAGGGAGTAACCTTACGAATTCTCTATACATCCTTGATGAACCTAGCATTGGACTTCATCCTAAGGATACAGCACAGTTGGTTTCCGTCCTTAAGAAACTACGAGACCTTGACAACACGGTGATCGTAGTCGAACACGAAGAGGAAGTGATTATCAATGCGGACCACATCATTGATATAGGACCACTTGCTGGTGTAAATGGTGGAGAAGTTGTCTACAGCGGTTCTTATGATACATTTCGCAAGGGTGCTAATGGATCCCTCACTGCTGCCTACCTTAATGGAGTGAAGGGTATAGAACTTCCAGCGATGAAAAGGCAGGTGGTCAATCGAATTCAAGTCACAGGTGCGCGGCAACATAATCTTAAAAACATAGACGTAACCATTCCTCTGAACGCCATTACAGTAATAACTGGTGTTTCTGGATCAGGCAAAACAAGCTTAGTAAAGTACATTATCTATCCAGCACTGAAAAAGCACCTCGATGAGCCAGTGGGATCAATGTTGGGGGACTTTAGCGAATTGACTGGGGACCTGAGTCAGGTAACAGCGGTGGAAATGATCAATCAGAACCCAATCGGCCGTTCTTCTCGGTCTAACCCAGTGACCTATGTAAAAGCCTATGATTCGATCCGAAAGCTCTTTTCAGAGCAACAAGCCTCCAAGATCAAGGGCTTGCAACCTAAGCACTTTTCCTTCAATGTTGAAGGAGGAAGATGTGAGAATTGCAAGGGTGATGGAGAAATTACGGTGGAGATGCAGTTCCTTGCAGATGTGAAACTTTTGTGCGAGGATTGCAAGGGCCGAAAGTTCAAGCAAGACATCTTAGAAGTGGAATACAAGGGCAAGAACATATATGATGTCCTGACCTTAACGATCGACGAGGCTGTAGATTTCTTCGAAGACCACCGAGATATATTGAACAAAATTCGCCCTCTGCAAGAAGTAGGTCTAGGCTATGTCCAACTGGGACAATCTTCCAGCACATTGTCGGGTGGAGAGGCACAAAGGATTAAGTTGGCCTCCTATTTGGGTCGAGGAAAACCATCAGAGAAGATCTTCTTTATCTTCGATGAGCCAACTACTGGCCTGCACTTTCACGATATTGAGAAATTAATGATTGCAATGAATGGTCTAGTTGAAAACGGACATACCGTGTTGATAGTTGAACACAACATGGATGTCATCAAGTGCGCTGACTGGGTGGTAGATCTAGGTCCTATCGGTGGCAAGGATGGTGGCTACTTGATTTTTCAGGGGAGGCCAGAGGAACTTGTCGAAGTGGAAGAGTCCGCTACTGGGCATTTCTTGAAAGAGAAATTTTCCTAACTTTTTTACTCCTTTTTTTAAAACATGAAAAGTCTTAAGAAAATTGGATTCGGTGGAGGCTGCCATTGGTGCACTGAAGCGATTTTTCAACATGTCCCAGGTGTTCAGCATGTGGATCAAGGATGGGTGTCTTCAAATCCACCTAGTGATGAATTCTCAGAGGCAGTAATCGTTCAATTTGACGATTCTACGTCTGTAGAAAAATTGACAGAAATCCACCTGGCAACACATAGCTCTAGAAGTCAGCATCCATTGAGGCGGAAGTACAGGTCAGCAATCTACTATTTCGATGAGGAAGTCAGGACCAAGGCAGAATCTTACCTCCTTTCACTCGGATCCCCAGTCATCACTAAATTGATTCCGATGCTCTCATTTAAAAGAAACCAAGAAAGGTATATTGACTACTATAAAAAGAATCCCGAGGCAGAATTTTGCCAGAGATATATTGAACCTAAACTTAAGCAAGTACGCAAGCTAAGTAGTGGATAGCCAGGGGTATTCTAGAGTCTAGCTCTTAGTATATATTGGTAGGCCAGCGTTCGGTCATCTGAATCAAAGATATTGAAACCCGCTGCTTCTAAGTCTTGTTCCATAGTAGCAAGAGGTACTCGATATTCCATGCTAGGCGCGTTGATGGAAAGTTTCTTAGCCTTGTAGTCTAGGATAAAGATTTCACCATTTTCAGAAAGCCCTTGCTTAAGCTTACTAAGGTAGGATTTTCTATTCTCAATATAGCCGATGGTATTAATGATCACGATAATGTCTGCCTCACCAGAAATTAGCATGGGGTCACTCGGCTCGGCTAGTCGAGTCTCGATTTTGGCTTGAAGGTCGGTTGGTAATTGTTGCTTGAAGGTTTCAATAATCTTGATCATGACAGGATCGATGTCAATGGCAATTACTTTCTCGGCTTTAAGTGCAAACCTGAACGTGAAGTAACCTGAGCCCGCACCAATGTCAGCGATGGTTTTTGTACTAATATCTCCGAGAATATTGACTACTTCTTCTGGTTTTTGCCATACGATTCGTCCACTATCATCCACTTCTTCAAGAATGTCAGTCTTGGATTCGACAGGTACGATCACGTCAGGAATCTTGACCTCGGGTTCGGCAGGGTTGCAAGAGGCAATAATGAAAACAAGGATGCTGGGCAGAAACCATTTCATGGTCTAAAAATAAGGATGGAATTAACTATTCTATCGAAAAAGGAAAATAATTTTAACCATTGATGTAAATCGCATTCATCAATTCCTCATGAATACTCCTGATCTTTCGATTTGCAACCTGGTGACGATTCGCGATAATGCAGAAAAAAACAAGCCTTCCTGACTTTGCTCTGGTAAACCCCGCATAGTTCATAACTTGCTGCATGGATCCCGTTTTCGCCCACAGCTTATCATATGCTTCCATATTTCGGAAAAGGTAGGACAGTGTCCCGGTTTTGCCAGCCCTTGGGAAGAAAGCAGTGAGCTGGTCGCCGTGTTTTTTATTCAGCCCAACAAGTAATTTTGTAAGATCTGATGCGCTAATGTAGTTCCAAAAGGAGAGGCCGCTTCCATCGTCTATTCGAATATCGGTGGAATCAATCCCATAGCTGCTTAGAAATTCTTTAATTTCAGAAATACCTTTGTCACGAGAACCCCTTCCCATCGCAGCAAGAAATGATTCGCAATAGAGGTTGATACTTTCTAAGTTGGCCGACGTCACTAAGGACCTAAGTTTAGGAGATTTGATACTTGTTATTGTGCCATCGACTTCGATTTCCTGATCAAATTCTACGGAGGCACCTGCATTAGAAATTCCTTGACGATCTAAGTGTTCTGATAAGAGTCTTGCCAGAAATAAGGGAGCATTAGGCATGGCACCTTTGATTCTAAATCTTCGATTTCCTTGGGGAAGACTTCCACGGACAAATCGCTGATAGGTATATGGGGCACCAAATATGTAACTCTGGTCACCAGATCCAGCTGCGCCAGTAGTCAGTTCATTCTTGAAATCTAGTCCAGGTATCCAAGGATCATGACTTATTATTTTGGGTTGCTTCTCTCTATTGTTTTGGAGTTGAAAAAAGAGCTTGTAGTAATTTTCGTGGAGGTTGATAGACCATGTGTTGCAGGCATAGTAGTTTCCAATATCGTTCCAAGACCAAGAATGGATGGTCCCATCACTACCGTAAAAAGAAGCATCACAAATGATTTCTCCGTCAATGCACGTGATACCCTTCTCGGACACAAAGCGCTTGATCTTCCTTAGTAGGTCTTCGATCTGTGGTCTTTTCTGGTAACGCTCTGATCCCAGAGAAGGGTCTCCATTACCATGGATGACCAGGTCCCCTGTTAGATTTCCATCAGGTAATATTTCACCTGTATAGGCAACTTGGGTTGTAAATTGATAGTCCTCCCCTAGAATCTCTAGGGCGGCAAAGTTGGTCAATACTTTCTGTAGTGAAGCTGGTAGGAAGTTTCTTTCTGCATTTATGCCATACAGCAATTCGGAATCGGAATTCATGATGCTTATTCCTAATTCCGTACCGCTGGGATATTTCTTGATGATAGGGCTTAGCGCCTTGTCCCATTGACCTTGGACGCTTAAACTAAGCAGCAAGAATAGTAGGCTAGGTAATTTCTTCAGGATCATAGGCTAGGTGGTAGAGGGCGTCACCCTGGTTTACAACGGATGCATTATTATGGCCAATAATGTATCCTGACTTAGTCGCAACAACGGTTACAGATTTGAGCCCTTGCGGATCCTTTACATACCCGATGGGCTCGTCCTTAGTGATTTTCTGTCCTGAACACTTTGTCCAGATGAAGAGCCCGCTGTAGGGAGCTCGAATCCAATTAGTCTTGGTCACATGAATGATGGAATTAATAAGCATTTCCTGATCATAGGCAACCATTTGGGCATTAGAAAGTAGTCTTTTGATTCCACGGACCCCTGCTTCTATCGCAAATCCGTCAAATCTAAGACTTTCACCCGCCTCATAAACAATTGTAGGGATGCCCATGTCGTAGGCGACCTTGCGAAGGGACTTCGATATGAAGGGTTTTTGAATGAGAAAAGGGGCACCAAACTGCTTTCCTAGTTCCTTGGCAATGGGGTCGGCCTTGGCGTATCTTATTTGTGGATAGTTGTAGCGTGAAGCTCCTCCAGTATGAAGATCTATGATGAAGTCAACCACCGGGAGTACTTTCTTTGTTAGTGTCCGAGCCACTCTAGCGGCAAGGGAGCCGCTAGTAGAACCAGGAAAACTCCTATTCACGTCTTTTCCATCTGGAACGGCCCTACTGAAATTAATGAAGCCAAAGATATTTACAATAGGAATAGCGATCACTGTACCCTTCGTAATTCCATCAAATAGATCTGTTTCGAGACACCTTCGAACGATTTCGACACCATTAATCTCGTCACCATGTACCCCACCTAGAATTAATGCCGTTGGTCCTTCTTCTTGTCCACGAAAGACATGGGCGTCGATCGTGATCCTAGTGCCGGATGGGAGACGACCGACATTCAGTTTGATCAAGGTGGATTGGCCAGGGAGAACAGTTGAATTGCTAATAGTGAAGTCCTCTAATACCGTCTCTTTTCTAAACTTTTCGAATATTCTTCTGACCATTTATTTTCTTTCTGCAAGCTGTTTACTTTTAGCCTTAACCTTCCCTTCTGCATACTGAATGATCTTCTCGGCAATGTCTAATCCCGTGGTAGTTTCAATCCCTTCAAGACCTGGTGAGGCATTAACTTCCAATATTAGAGGTCCTCTTTTGCTCCTAAGCATGTCCACTCCACAGACAGAAAGTCCCATTACTTTGGCTGCCTTCATTGCGCTTGCCTCCTCTTCCGAAGTCAATTTTACGACGAAGGAATGGCCTCCTCTATGAAGATTCGATCTAAACTCTCCTTGCTTGGCTTGTCTCTGCATGACACCTACGATTTCATCACCAACAATTAGGACCCTAATATCCGAGCCTCCAGCTTCCTCGATAAACTCTTGGAGGAGGACTCGCTGCCTTAATTTTTGAAAGGTTTCTATCAGATTCTCAGCCATAGATGCAGAGTCTGCCTTCATTACACCGATGCCATGAGTTCCGCTCAATAGCTTAACAATCATAGGCATGGATCCAAGGCGATCGATCAACTCAGGAATAATATAACTGTTGTTGGAAATTAGTGTTTCTGGTACACCAATACCAGCTGCAGCCAGTAACTGCAGTGAGCTTAACTTGTCCCTTGTTCTCAAGAGCGCCTCGTGATCAAGCGTGGAAAAAACACCCATGGACTGAAATTGCCTAACCACCGCCGAACCGTAAGAAGTTGCAGTATTACCTATCCGAGGAATGATGGCGTCATAGCCACTTACCTTTTCATCTTCATAGTAGACTTGTAGTTTCTTCTTACGAATTCGTAGGTCACAGTACATGTGGTCTAGAATTCTTACAAAATGGCCCCTCTCAGTGGCCGCCTGATACAGGCTCTGAGTGCTATACAGGGCAGAATTACGGGATAGTATTATGATGTTCATTACAGGCTACCTTTTCCGTGGGTAATATATCACTTTATCAGCACATTTTTCAAAGCAAGGAAGTCGGCAAAGTACTTTCCCCATTCTTGGTAGGTAAGTTTCGAAGGATGGACGCCGTCACTGAAGAAGTCCTCTCTCTTGTGCTTATTGCCGAGTTTCTTAACCCATTCGTCAAGCTCTATGATTTCTTGATTGTAGTAAATGTTCTGAATTTTACGGGTGATGAAATGTAGTTCTTGACCATGGATCTCGCTAAGATTTCCAATAATGAACTTTATAAGGCTCGTGAACGCTGGAAATTCCTTGATCGGCGGCATATTAAGAAAGGCAATTGGAGTATCAGGAAACTGGATTCTCAGGGTGTGGATAAGGTCTTTAATATTTTGTCCCCACTTCCACGGTGTGGTCAGCTTAAATGAATCATTTCCACCTAGTCCAATAATGATCAAACTTGGATCCTCCTTGCCGATTTTCTTCGCTAACTTTTCTAAGACCTTCTTGGCCGTGTAGCCGCTTTTCGCATAAACCCTCCATGAGATATTTTTCCCTGTTAACGTAGCCATTCTGCTTGCTACTGCACCGGGAATCCCATCTTTATGAAAGTCAACTCCCACTCCTGCAATAGTACTTTCGCCAAGAAATATAAGATCCAGATTTTCGTCAGCACCTATATCTATTAGGCCAAGTGGTTCCTTTGCTTCAGGTAATTCTGGAACTGAGGCTCTAACTCTCTTACCTTGGATGGCGAGAATAGGAAGAAGGGGAATCGAAATGACTGCCCCGGCAAAGTAGCGAAGTCTTCTGATCATTTGTGG
>CAZMYK010000189.1:0-7323 GCA_964570435.1 uncultured Saprospiraceae bacterium
GGGATTGACCAAAATCTAATCCTTCTTGACGAGGCTCCCGTCTATAATGCTTCCCATCTTCTTGGATTTTTCTCTGTTTTTAACTCAGATGCCTTGAAGGATGTAACGCTTTATAAGGGTGGCATCCCGGCGGAATATGGAGGTAGAGCGTCCTCTGTGATGGATATCAAGATGAAGGACGGAAATAGCAAGCGCTTAGCGGTCTCTGGAGGAGTTGGCTTGATTTCTTCTCGTCTGACAGTTGAAGCTCCTATCGTTAAGGATAAGGGATCTATTATGGTTTCAGGTAGGAGGACGTATGCAGATGTTTTCTTGGGACTATCTCCTAATGAACAACTGAAAAATTCAACCCTCTATTTTTATGATCTTAATGCCAAGGCGAATTACCGGATCACTAAGAAAGATCGGGTCTACCTTTCTGGGTATTTTGGAAGAGATATATTTGGATTCAACAACAACCAATTCGGTTTCAATTGGGGAAATTCAACGGGTACATTAAGATGGAATCACCTGTTCACCGACAAGTTCTTTTCAAATACTTCAGTGATCTTTAGTGACTATGACTATAAGTTCAATGTGACCTTTGCAGAGAATGCAGCCTTTTCAGTTTCCTCAGGCATTAAGGATTGGAATGTTAAGCAGGACTTTTCCTGGTTTCCAAACCCAAATAATACTGTAAAATTTGGATTCAACGCTATTCACCACACCTTCCTGCCAGGGTCAATTGAGACAGAGGAAGGTAGTATTTTTAACTCGGAAGAGATTCCAGAGAACTTTGCATTGGAAGGAGCTGCTTATATTCAGAATGAACAAAAAATAAATTCCTGGCTTAGCCTTAATTATGGCTTGCGGTATGCTGCATTTAATCAGATTGGTCCAGGGACTGTGAAAACGTATAATCCAGATGGTGAGGTAACTAGTGAGCAAACCTTTACAGATTGGAAGTCCATCAAATATTATGGAGGCTTAGAACCTAGAATAGCAGCTAAGTTTGGCTTAAATAGTAAGAGCTCATTGAAGCTTTCATATACTCGAAATTATCAGTTCCTTCACCTATTGAGTAATTCGACTACTACTACACCGACGGATGTTTGGGTACCTTCTAGTGCTAATGTCAAGCCACAGATAAGTGATCAAGTTGCATTTGGATACTTTAGGAATCTCTTCGATAATCAATTCGAGTTTTCTTTTGAAACGTATTATAAAACTCTAGAAAATCAGATTGATTACAAAAATGGAGCAGATCTAGTTTTGAACCCTGATGTGGAATCAGAACTTGTCTTTGGAGATGGTTATGCCTATGGAGCGGAATTCTATCTTAGAAAACGAAAGGGCGACTTTACAGGTTGGATTAGTTACTCCGTGGGTCGTACGTTCAGACGTTTTGCTGAAATCAATGATGGCGAATATTTTCCTGCGAGACAAGACAGGATCCATGACCTAGCTATTGTTGGGATTTATAATATTACATCTAGGTGGAATGTTTCTGGCACCTTTGTGTTTTATACGGGAGATGCTGCTACTTTTCCTTCTGGCCGGTATGAACTAGAAGGAATATCTGTTCCCTACTTTACAGAACGAAATGGCTACAGATTTCCTAGCTACAACAGAATGGACATAGGCGCTACTTACATTAGTAGCAAGAGCGAGCGTTTCGAGTCAAGTTGGAACTTGTCTGTTTATAATGTTTATGGTCGTCAGAATCCTTTTACGATCGATTTTAGACAAAGTGAGGATAATCCAGAAGAGAATGAGGCTTTTCAAATTGCCTTGTTTAGGTGGATTCCTTCATTAAGTTACAATTTTAAATTTTAGGATATGAAATACATATTTTTCTTTATATCTGCTGGACTCCTGGTTCTATCGTGTGAGAAAGTGATAGAAATAGACCTCAATACGGCCAATGCCAATATCGTAGTTGAATCTGAATTGTTTAATGGGGAGCAAGACTTTGATGTAAAGTTGAGTTTTACAAGCTCTTTTTTTAAAAAGGAAGAACAAGAATTTATTAGCAATGCTATAGTTTCGCTTAGTGAAGAGGGTGGAACACCAGTGGAAGCAGTATATATTGATAGCGGTCTATATCGTATTAATGATTACCTCGCAAGTGATGACAAAGTTTATACCTTGAGTATTGACCATGACGGTGTTAACTATTCATCTACTGCTGCCATGCCTCCGGCTGTTGCCCTTGATTCTCTTCGCCATGATGAAGTTAGCGGTCCATTTGGAGGGGGAGAAGGCCAGGTAGTATTTATGCACTGGACTGATAATGCAGAGCAAGAGAATTTCTATCGAGTCTTGTATGCTCTGAATGATACCATCAGAAGGTCCCGATCGGATGTATTTATATTTGATGATGGTTTCACCAATGGCAATGTTGCTGAAATTCCACTATTTGTTCGTTCTTTCGAAGTGGGAGACACAGTAGATATACAATTTTTATCGATCGATCCGAAAGCCTATGATTATCTTCTCACACTAAATACGATCATCGGAAATGGCCAACCTAGTGCAGCGCCAGCAAACCCAAATTCTAATTTTACCAATGGAGCCCTGGGGTATTTTGCGATCTATAATGGTGATAATGAGCGCATAATAATCGAATAGACAAGTTTTGGCTTAATTTAATTTGCATTTTCTTTTATTTCGTAAGTCTATATTTCATCATTTTGATATATTGCGACATAAAATATTAATTGTATGTCTGAATTAAAGCCCATCCTCCACCAATTTTATCAGAAAGAGAAGTCAAAAGCAAATGATGTCTTTTTGCGACAGCCCAATGGTGGTGTTTACACAGAATATACCTGGGCAGAGGCAGGTCAGGCTGCAAGAAAATTTGTCAATGTTCTGAAAAATAAAGGTTTCAAAGAAGGAGACCATATTGCAATGATTTCAAAGAATTGTTGTCACTGGATTATGGCCGACCTAGCATTGATGATGGGTGGTTTTGTAAGTGTTCCTTTGTATGCTAATCTAAACAATGAACAACTTGGTGTTGTGCTTGAAAAAAGTGATGCTAAGTTGCTGATTGCTGGAAAACTCGATGAGTGGAATGATATGTCAAAGGGTGTTCCCAGTGACATGCCAGTGATAAAGTTTCCTCATTATATTGGAAATGCAAAGGTGGATCGTGGTGACGATTGGGATGCCTTGTTGGGAGATGTTGAGCCCATAGAGGGAGAGCCCTTGCCTCCCATCGATAATCTTTGGACTATACTATTTACATCGGGGACAACTGGAACTCCAAAAGGAGTAATGCTCCTTCACAAGCACCTTAGTGTGCTCTTAGATAGAGAGTACAAGGAATCGAATATGGGCTTATTCAAAATGACTGATCCAAAATTCTTTTCTTTCTTACCATTAAATCACATAGCAGAAAGAGTGCTAGTAGAAATGGGGGCAATTTCGTCCGGAGGTTCAATTTCCTTTGCGGAATCGCTAGATACCTTTGTAGATAATTTAAACAACACAAATCCGACCTTATTTTTTGCTGTACCTAGAATATGGACGAAATTCCAACAAGGAGTCTTTAAAAAGATGCCGCCAGCTAAGATGGATCGGTTACTTAAGATCCCCATAATTTCTGGTATAGTCAAGAAAAAAATCAAGAAAGGATTGGGACTTGCAAATACTCAAATATTTTTGACAGCAGCTGCTCCGACTCCTGCTGCCTTGAAGAATTGGTATTCTAAGCTGGGGATAACTCTTCGCGAGATCTATGGTATGACTGAAACCTGCGGTGGGATAACTATGACTCCAATGGGTCAAGAGAAACAAGGTTCAGTAGGTAAGGCCATTTCGGTGACCGAAATAAAACTCGATCCAGACTCAGGAGAAATTATGTCCAAGGCTCCATGGAATATGTTGGGCTACTATAAGGAAGAAGCAAAATCTGCAGAGGTTTTAAGAGATGGATGGATGCACACCGGCGACAAGGGTGTAATGGACGCTGATGGCTGGCTCCAGATAGTAGGAAGGACGACAGATACTTTTAAGTCGGCCAAAGGAAAATACATATTGCCGGTGCCTATAGAGGACAAGTTAATTAGCAATGAAAACATTGAGCAGATTTGCTTGATAGGTCTAGGTCTTCCTCAGCCCATGGCTTTGATTAATCTTTCTGAGGCTGGTAAAGAAGCTCCAAGGGCATCTGTGGAAGCTAGTCTTAGTGAGCACTTGGGTAGTGTGAATGCAAAATTAGATTCTTATAAGAAGGTATCGAGTTATGTTGTAACGAAAGAGGATTGGACTATTGGGAATAAGTTGATTACGCCAACTCTCAAGGTTAGACGGGGCTTTATCCATGATATGTACCATGAAAAGTATGACGCTTGGGCAGACGATCAGGCCAAGGTAATTTGGGAGTAAGCTACGACTTGTACATTGCTCTAATTTTAACGATGTGGGTTATTATTTTCATTCTGTCCATACTAAAGTCCTCTAGTCTCACAAGTTTTGGAGCTGTATTCACTGCATGAGCTTGGACTTATTGCTGCATAAATAATGTGTATTCTGCCATTGTTTCTATGCAAGGAGCCTGTGATAGCTACATCGCAATTGCTGGCATTCCAATCTTTCTGTAGCTTGAATTCGCCATTATTCCAAACTGCCTTTATTGAATTCCCGCTATTATTGAAATTGCTAATGATAACACCATCGGGAGTATTTGCGTCGCGCACAATGTCTAGATCAAATGAAGTGCTTCCACCTGAACACAATTCCTTGACACTATGTGTGCCTTCCAAGTCATCGATAATTTGGTCGACAGAAAAATCACAACAACAATCTACGATAGCGTCTGCATCATAGTTGCTTCCGAATTGATTCATGCAACCTTTTTTCTGACCGCAAGAAAATAAGATTAGCGTACTAAATAGTAGAATATACCTCATACAATAGAAGACAGAAAAAAACACCCGTAACCCTACCTTATGTGTCAGTTGAAATATGATCCCACTCTTGATTTCTGTATCCAATCAGCCAATTTAAAGCATAGTGCCGCTCATATACTACACCTGGATTGATAGAAACTATGGTTTCGTCCTTAAGTCGTGCATCTACACAGGCCCAATCCATTCTATAGTATAAATCATTTGCATCTAAAATATCAGCGTCAGAGCGTCTAGAATTGCACTTCGCAATGAATTCCCTTGGGCTAAGCTCAGAACCCACTGGATACTGGTCACTGGGAATGTCAGCTAGGTCAGCTAAGTCTTTTGGGAAATTGAGAGCTGGCACAATGCCTAATGCCCAAGAAAGGGTCCAGATGCATTCGCACTTCCAAGTTTCTTGATTCTTTGTTTCCGTTGTGGGATTCTTTAAGAACTCTATTTCCTTTGGTGATAAGGTATTAATAATCTCATTCTTATTTGCGAATTGTAATGCCTGTTCACCACTGATATTATTAAAGGCTACCAAATTGGTCACTGCAAGGGCGATTGTTCTTTCTGCAATCTCCTTAGGGTCTCGGAATTTCGTTTCACCAGCTCTAGAGATCGCGGGCAGGCTTTCATTTACCTTAATTCCGTGCTTTCTTAGTAGGAGTTCTGACTTATTCTTGCGTTGAACTTGTTCCGGCAGTTCTGTCCTGGAATCATCAAAGTGCTTCGCGTCAATTTTGACATCCAGTTCTGAAGAATTGCTATCACCTTCCATATCAAGTAGCATGTCTAAGTCTTGATTCAACCATGCTTGTTGCAAGCTATTCATTAACCCAGTTCGTGGCTGCGAGAATATCAGTGTTTCACACTTCGTTGCTAGATGCGAAACCAGTGTCTTAAATTCTTTTTCGGCCTTACCTTCGTTATTAATCGAAATTTCAGAGTTGATCGTTTTGATTTTTTGCAGGACTAGACTCTTGGCTTTTTCATGCTTCGTCTGTATGGAATTAACAAGATTGTACATCCCAGCCAGGTTGTTTGTGACTGCACAAGCAGGTTTTTCCAGTTCGAAACCCAATTCATCTCTTTCTCTATAGCTGATCTTAAGCTTCTTCTTTCCTTGGAAAAGCCCATTTTTGATGGTAATTACCGCTATCGTGAATTCATTTTTACGCTCGTATTCCCATTCTGCTTTTGGGAACAGTCTTTTTGCCTCGTTCGTCACAAGATCAAAACTGGCCTTGTGAGAATATAGCGTAGCTACATAGTTATTCATCGGATTACGTATTATAAACGAGCGTAATATATGACAAATTTTACAATATGTTATGTGGCAACTGCTTTTTGCCGCTTAGACAAAGTCTTCACCATCCCGATTGTCAAAGGATTCAATGAAGTCTTCAGCGAAACCAACAATCTTGAAGATATCGGTTATTGGAATTTGCTTATTCTTTCGATAAAATAGAAAGACCTCATTTTTGGCCTCAATCCTAATTTTGGGAAAGTCAAGTAGTATTTCTTTTGTTAAAGTGGGTAGGTCGAAGTTAGAGTCCACTTTGAATCCTTTTCTAAAGGCCGCATTTAAATTACTTGAACTTTTAAGAAGTTTGGAAAGAGAAGTCCGTGGTCGAATCGAGAATTCTCCAGGGAATGTTTGCGGTGAATAGATTTCAACGATTGAACTTGTTTTTGTCTCTAAGTCTTTGGTGACCACGTAGTCATAAAATCGGATGTTGCCTTCGATTAGTTCACTAGTAGGTATGTCAATTATACCAAGGAAGCGCTTGGCCCCTTTTTTTTGAAAAATATCAAAGGCTTTTAGGATAGTTGCTTGTTCACCAAATGGCTCTCTTTTTCGAAATTCAAAGTTTTGTTCTTCAGCTAATCGAGATAAAGATTGAGTTCTTTCATTCTTGGTAAAGTCATCATAAAAATTGAGTAAGTCTTCAAACACGCTTTTGCAATTTGGCTCCTAAATTAAAAGAAAAAAAATCATGTTAATAATTTGCCTCATATATATACTAAAGATTATATTGCAATGAAATTTTAAATTGACTCAGAGTCAAATTATAGAGTTTTATTGCGCTCAACTAAACTTTTGCAAAATAAATAAACAATTAAATGAAAAAATTCCTACTATTTCTATTCGTTCTAGTAATTGTGTCTTGTAGTAAAGAATCCTTGGTTCTCGTAAACGTGAACCTAAGCGATCCCATACCCAAGAGCACAATTAATGCAGAGATTGATAGGCAAATGGCTGATGGTGAGATTCTTTATTGGTCTAAGATGTCTACAGAAATGATTTGGAGCGCGGCTTTGCAGTCAGATTCTGTCATTTCGATTGGCTATAATTTACCAGGACTAGATATGGAGAAAAGCATCCATGAGGTAGATATATCTAGTGAAGAGTGGGTGGCAAAACGCACTGAAATCATAG
>CAZMYK010000190.1:0-7298 GCA_964570435.1 uncultured Saprospiraceae bacterium
GTTTAGTGGAGCTAAATCGGATGAAAATTAACGAAGTAGATGGATTTAGAATGACATTGGCCATAAAAGCCATCTAAATCGTCATCTTATCCTAAAAATTACTTGAATTAGCTCTGCTAGTCCTTCATAATTTTTAGTTCTAAGCTGATGATTCTTATGGCTTCTGATAAAATTCCTTATCCATTATTCACGCTACTTTAATGACGACGTCTGGCGAATCAATCAAGGACAGGATTTTACACGCTATTCGCGATGAGAAACGGACTAAAAGTGCTATTTACATCGGCAAGGCAAGTGAGGACCTAAAGCGAAGACCTGCGGCAGAAAGAGCAGCTTACTCAGAATTGAATCAGAATCTGAATGAACGTGCCAACTCAAAGATCAGCTATAGAGTAGAAATTCTCGAAGATGAAAATCACTATGGCATGTCAATATCTGGCATCGAACATGGACTTGAAGTTATTTACCCATTTGACAAGTGGAATATTCCTTATCGGGATTTTTGGAATTCTGAGAACCCTGCTAGTGAAATAAAGGACTTCTATGATCGTCTTTCTACCTTCCACGGCTTTGAAATTCTACCCCTTGAAGACTCATTTTATGCGGCGCAAACCTTATCAGGTACAGCAAGAAGGTTGCAAAGACAAGAACGCAAAAACGAATTAGCAGGGGTCTTAAAATTATGGATGAAGTACTATCCTAATTCACCAGAAGTGAGAAAAATGAATTCAGAGCACGAACTTTAGGGTTGAAATTATCGGTCATTTTGCTCAGCGAGATGTCGTCCTCTAAATCTACAGTCTATAAGAAGTGTAGATATAAACCTTAGTAATTGCCTTTAGTGAAGCAGCAAATAATCTCGAGCCGGGAAAGTTGAGAGAAATCTCATAATGAAAGGTCGATGGAATGGGAATAATTACTTTTATTTACACATGAGATCCAGAAGGGAATCTGATGGAAATGCAAAACTGGAAAGAAGGATCGTAAAACTAAGATATGAGTAAACTAAAATGGACCACTGCCAAGGAGTATGAAGATATTACCTATCGGAAACTTAATGGAGTTGCGAGAATTGCGTTTAATCGACCGGAAGTAAGGAATGCCTTCAGACCAACCACGGTTTTTGAGTTATTTGAGGCCTTGCTTGATGCTCGTGAAGACAGAGATATAGGTGTGATTCTGATCTCTGGAGAAGGGCCTTCCCCTAAAGATGGAGGTTATGCTTTTTGTTCTGGAGGTGATCAACGAGTAAGGTCTAAGACTGGTTACAAAGGAAAAGATGGCATCAATCGGCTCAATATTTTGGAGGTGCAGCGATTAATCAGATTTATGAACAAGGTTGTTATTGCCGTTGTTCCTGGTTGGGCTGTTGGTGGAGGACATTCCTTACATGTTGTTTGTGACATGACTCTTGCCAGTAAGGAACATGCCATTTTTAAGCAGACAGATGCTGACGTCGCAAGTTTTGATGGTGGAATGGGATCTGCCTACCTTGCGAGACAAGTAGGACAGAAGCGCGCTCGCGAGATTTTTTTCCTAGGAAGAAATTATTCCGCCCAAGAGGCCTATGAAATGGGAATGGTGAATGCTGTGATCCCTCATGATGAACTGGAAGACACTGCCTACGAATGGGCGCAAGAAATCATGAAGAAGAGCCCGACCGCTATCAAAATGATCAAGTATGCTTTTAATCTAATAGATGATGGCTTGATCGGTCAACAGATATTTGCAGGTGAGGCTACACGCTTGGCCTATATGACTGATGAAGCGGAAGAAGGTAGAAATGCCTTCCTAGAAAAAAGAGATCCGGACTTTGACAAATTTCCAAAGTTTCCTTAGTAGCAAGTTAACTTTCTTCCCTTCCTTGGGCCTGTGAAAGTTTGCCCCAGAAAATTCGCGATATTACCAGAGCAATAATGGCAATCAATGAAAATACGTAGCCACCGTCACTAGCTACCTGGTGGGCCGTGAAAGCAAGTACTGCATCGAAGAAAAGACCTGCATATGCCCATTCTTTAAGAAACTTGGAAACATTCGATAGAATAGCGATAATAGCTGCGACTTTCAAGATCCCATTTGGAAGAACGATCCATGAGGGAAATCCCAATCCTGTATAGAACCCTTCTACCATTTCAGTTCTAAACAGGTGGATGTTTATCGAGAATGCGAATATGCCACAAAGGACAAGGGTAGATGCCCAATATATAATCTTCGTTGTCTTCATTCTATTGCTTTATGGTATAGTTGTGACATTTGGTAAAGTACGATAGACAAAGCAGTTCCTACATTTAGGGACCCTGTTCTACCATATTGCTGAATATGAAGTGATTCATCACAAAGAGCCAATGTTCCTGCGTTGACGCCATGGCGTTCAGAACCCAAAATCAAAGCTAGGCGATCCCCTCCACTTAAATTGTAATCCGATAGACGTTTACTAGTCTCAGTAATTTCAATCGCAATAATCTTGTATTTCTTCGAACGCGCCTCATGAATCACTGATGCTGTATCCTCATTGGTATAGATGCGAATGTACTTCTCTGATGACCGAGCCGCCTTTCTATATTTTTCGGAACTGGTATTAGCATAGGGCCCTGTAAAATACAAATCAGAAACGCCAAAGGCTTCGCAAATTCTCATGACCATCCCTATATTCGAAGGAGAATGCATATTCTCTGCTATAACAATAAAGGGAAACTTTGTGTTCGCCCAAGTGATCTGTTGAGATGGAATTTGTTTTGCCAAGCCAGATGTAATTTTAATCCTACGCCTATATTAATTGTACATTGCTTTTTCTATTTGGCCTCGAAAGCTACCCTGCTGCCGGTGCCTTCTTTCCTAGCAGGCCCCAGAAAATTGAAATCAAAAGTAATATTCCACCAGCTGACGCTGCCATTGCAACTGTGTCTTGATAGCCCGAGATACCTGACCTTTTTAACCATATTCCTAGGAACGCCCAAATAAGAACCAAGATATAAGCGACATCTTTCCGCTCTGCAAAAACTCGAAATCCCACTAAGGTCGCGACGAAAATCATGATCATCGCCCACACACTTTCCGTGATTCCAAATCCTCCCCAATTATAGTGGACTAGGAAGGTGGTAATATTGGCAATGGTGGCCACTGTAATCCATCCCAGATAGACACTGAACGGAATGTGGACGAACCACTTATTGCTGAATCTGACGCTTCGCTTTCCTATTTCGAGACGTTGGTAGATCATGATTAGGGTGGCCAGCAGAACGAGCATAACGACAACAGAAAGAAGCACGAATTGATAGTGCCACACCACCACCCAAGCCATATTGGCCAAACAGCTGATGAAAAACAAGAATGAAATCCTAGATATGAAGTGATGGTGTTCGACATTTTGGAAGTCCGTCTTTACGAATTGGTACACTACAAAGCAAATGAGTAGCAAAAAAATTATTCCCCAGATAGAAAAAGTCAACCCCGCAGGAACAAATACATTCGGATAAGAATCAGAGAGCTCTTCCGTTGTAACTCCATTAATAGGCAGCTCAATCGCAAGATAATTGACGACAAGCACTCCTATGAGACCAATGGTATTTAGAACTGCCAGTAGTTTGTATGAATTCATTCCTTTGGTTTTTCGCAATTCATCTTCTTCCTAGTATCTATAAGCTGAATGATCTTCCATCCATCCTCATAAATCAATTGAAATGCATCGATACCGCAATGCGAGAACTTGTCGCCAACATAGAAGGCATAGTCCGTCCAAACTTGAGCAACACCCATTTCCACATCTATCTTTGTGTTCCAGATTTTTTCGTCCCAGATTTGATCATGTGGTGTTCCTACAGCCGTCAGAAAGCGTCCTAGTTTTCCTTCCTGTACGCGTGTGAGTTCGCCATCCTTACCTCGAGAACTCGTATACATACGAACGTTTTCTGCAAAGCACTGATGTACCATGCTGCTGTCCCCAGCCCTCATACCATCGAACAGCTTGACAACTACATCAAACACTTCCTGTTCCTCTTGGTTGAAAATAGTTTCTTGCCCATTTATCGGAAGGGCAAGCATTATCATTAATACGGCAACTATAATCCTCATACTCAGAATTTTAATAAATATAGGTATACCCAAGCGAAATAGTGTGATAATCTAAATCATTTATTGCGAATTGCAGCTTTGTAGAAAGTAGGTGGTTTTTGCCCATTTTTTTTTCACCTGCAAGTCTTAACACGCTTGGTCGATCGCCATTTTGGAAGTAACCATTGTAACCAGCCCATTCCAGATTATAGTTCATAGAATTTCCAAGATAGTGGAAGCCAAGTCCATACATCCAAGCGTCGTTTTGATAGTTTCTTGTACTCCACGTCTGGTAGACGTACAGTCCAGTAGACAGATAGGGTCGAAACTTCCCAAAGGTTTTAGCCACTAAAGCGTCGAAGTAGTAGGCTGGCACATCAGTGTGCCTTCCTCCACCAAAGTTGTTCCCCGAGGCCGTCTTAATGTTGGCACTAAGAAGGAGGTCAGGTCGCTTGCTACTTTCTCGAAGAACTTGCATATAGGTACCAAAGTAAACGTCACCTGATGTAAAACCACGGGGTTCTTGAAGACGAAGTTTTCGTTCATTTCTTAGTTCGATGCTTGTGCTAAAGTATTCTACCGGAACCATCCATACAGCTACTCCCAGACGGTCTTGAATACCATAGTCAAGTCTTATAAAGTAGTCAAATGTTGGATCCTCAGAAAAGTGATGGTACCTTATTCGGTTTTCAAGACGAAAGCCATTTTGTATTCCCATCGACTTGAATTCTGGCACAGGAAGCGCATTGGGTCCAAGCCCACTGGACGAAAGTTGAATATAATCTCGCCAGGGAGTTCGTCCATCCCAGTCATGTAATTCATTCCACCATTGCCAGTCCTGAGCAGATAGTCCCTGACAGAAAAATCCGATTAAGATTAGGACGGCATTGATTTTCACTACTTTACAATAAATTTCTTCGAACTTAAGGGCGCGGAGATGCTGTCGACCTTAATAATATAAGTACCAGACTCTAAATTCTTAGAATTTATAATAAATTCTGCTTGCGAGAACTTATTCATAAGTACAAGACGTCCAGACGAATCAAAAATCGTGATCACTTTTTCTTTAGCATCGTCGAACCTTACCATTAGGTTTTCGCCCTTAGCAATTGGATTAGGAGAAATGCGGAAGCTGGCCTTCTTAGCGATATCTGAAGTTTCGGATACGAGTGAACTGAGAGCATTGTATGCATTTAATCTGCCATGTCCATGGTATTGGTCCCAACCCTCAGTATCTTCTGTGTTGCTACCTACTTGGTCCTCTGCTGTGTTGGTTAATATAGAACGAACGGATTCCAGTGTAAGGTCAGGATCTATGGCCAGCAAGAGAGAAACGACTCCCGCTACATGCGGTGTGGCTTGAGATGTACCAGACCAATATACGTTGTAGTTGTTAGAGCTCTGATGTGATAAGCCATAAATGTAGTTTCCAGGTGCAGATAAATCAATGTGACTTCCAAAATTGGAGCCACTGGTGCTACTCCAAGGGAAAACCTCTGACCGTGTATCATCGGGATCTGTAGAACCTACTGCGATTGTGTTTTCATACGCTGCTGGATAGTATCGATTATCATCGTTGGTATTCATCATGCAAGCAACCACAATAGCCCCATTTGTTGTGGCATAGTTGATCGCATCTTCCATCGAAGCTGAATAAGATGAGCCACCCACAGACATATTGAGCACCTTAGCTCCATTATCCACAGCATAATATATTGCCTCGGTCCACCATGAGTAGTAGCCTTGATTGCTTGAATCCAGAATTTTCAGCGGCATAATCTGGGCCTTCCAATTCACCCCAGCATAGCCAATACCATTATCAGCAGAAGCCGCTGCGATACCAGTAACATTTGTCCCATGTCCCTGGTCGTCTGTTGCGTTAGAATCGTCATTAGCAAAGTCCTTCCCCTTGTTTTCTATCCCATCTTGGAAAATCCTTCCTGAGAATTCTGGATGATTCAGCTTAAGCCCTGAATCTAATATGGCTATGATTGTTTCCTCACTTCCTGTGGTTATTTCCCAAGCCTTTTGTATGTCTATGTCTGCACCCTCAGTTGCGCCTCCGCCAAGATTAAAAGAACCATCATTTTCCAGCCCCCATTGTCTACCATATTCACCATCATTTGGGGTGACGCCACCGCCAGCTTTGCCAATATAGTCGGGCTCTACGTAGTGGAAAAGCCGAGTATCATAGTACTGGTATATGGTTGCCGGCAGGTCTGAAATAGCCTCAAAATTAAGCACATAAGTGTCCCCTCTAGAATTGGGATTGAGAAGCTTTATTGAACTAAGACGATTTTTTGTATTAAGTTCATCAAGTACTTGATGGTTAAATTTTGAATTCTGCACGTCAACATTCTGAAAGAGGGCGGGTTCTGACAATCGAACCACAATTCGACTCGGATGATAGGTCTGTGCAAGACATAGCTGTCCCACAAAAAGAAGTAGTAATAGGTGCCGGTATTTCATGAATTAGGGTTTAATCCGTCTTATAAAAGTACTTATTTTTGGTATGAAAACATTTATTATATGTTAAATGATTAGACGTAATGTCCTGAATAGAAAGTAAAGTCATAATATTAGCAAATACTATAATATGTAATATTCTGAATTGCCTTCGTATAGTTAGGTTATCGAACTATTACTAAATTTGTAAGACACGAAAAAAAAATTTTAGTGCAAAAATTAATAGAGGATGAAGTCATCTACCACGTATTCCAACGTAGCTTTTACGATAGCAACGGAGACAAGCACGGTGACCTCCTAGGTCTTAAATCTAAGCTTGACTATCTTCAAGACTTAGGAATCACCTCTATTTTGATGCTTCCTATCTACGAATCTGCATTTTACCACAATTACTTTGCTACTGACTTTAGGGCAATCGATCGACTTTACGGTAGCGAAGAAGACTACTTTTCCTTGCTTAGAGCGGTCCACGAACGTGGTATGAAACTCTATCTTGATATGGAGGTGCAATACGTCACCGAAGACCACCTTTGGTATAGTGATTCATATGGGAATCCAGCTTCCATTTACTCTGAACACATCTTGTACAATGGGCCTAATAATACAGAGCCGGAATCCATCATTTTTGATTTAACAGAAATTAAGTCGTACGACGGAAAGACCAAGAAAGTGGCCTGTTTGGATTTGATGAACTCTTTGACTCAGCAAAGAATCTTTGAGGAATTTGCATATTGGACTGATCCTCATGGAGATGCTTCCCTATCCGATGGGATAGATGGATT
>CAZMYK010000191.1:0-7228 GCA_964570435.1 uncultured Saprospiraceae bacterium
AAAGAAGGAAGTAATATTTCATCTTTTGCTGGTCTTATTAGCCTTCGGTAAATATTGCAAAGTAGCACATCTTACTTCATTTCCTCAATTACCTTCAGCGTTTGTTTGATGCTCAAGTGCGTGGTATCAATTTTATGGAGATAAGCTGGCCAATCATAAGCTTCAAGCTCCTTGTTAACTATATCAACTCTCTCATGCATTTGATGATCCTTAATTCTTTGCTGATCCCTTCTGTGATTCTCGGAAATTTCGCAAGAAAGCCAAATGGCTTTTAGCCGAATATCGGCATGTACAAGAAGTTCATTTTTTAAGATCTCAATTCCAAAGGGCGACCATACATTTTCGATAGAAGTAGGCATGCCGAAGTTCAAATATTCTCTGGCAATTTTCGAACTTACATTAGCAATAAGTCGCTCCTCTTCTAGTGACCACTTGGGGAAATTTTTGTCGTAAATCCATCCGGTAAGATGGTCGCAGTTAATTGAAGCTCCATTTTTCAAACTTGCCCATTCTCTACCTATCGTGCTCTTCCCAACACCACAAGCGCCTGTTATAATTAGTATTTCCTTCATTGTTCTACTCTTTTCGCGATATCAACAGCTGATTTTCACGATCTGCAAATTATCATCCTT
This sequence comes from uncultured Saprospiraceae bacterium, assembly GCA_964570435.1. GTDB lineage: Bacteria > Bacteroidota > Bacteroidia > Chitinophagales > Saprospiraceae > Portibacter. The sequence goes on from CAZMYK010000191.1 coordinate 633, forward strand.
GCTGCTGCGCAATCACAACAGGTCCATATCAAAACGGCTCATTCCTTTTTCTAAATTAGGCCGAATTACATAAATCATATCAACTAGTCCTTCAGAAAGATCTCAATCACTGGTACGGCTACATTTGGCTTACGAACTGGAATCCTAATTTTCACCCCAGTATCCCCTTCCTTTGTATCGTCGAGCCAGGCACCTTTCTTGTTCGCAGTTTGCAATTCGGATCCATCGTTTAAGAGCTGCACATAGTCTATCCTACCTTGCAGTCCTGGAATATAGATGGTCTTAAAAGGCCATTCCAAAACGTGCACATATAGTCGCTTGGTTTTGGGATTATAGGTAAGAAGGCAGTTGTCAGGTTTTTCGATACTTTCAGGAGCTGCAGTACATCCATAGATCGAGCGACCATGGTACTTCATCCATTCCCCTGTAGCGTCAAGCCTTTCTACCGCTTCATCTTGGATAACACCTCGAGCTGTTGGTCCCACATTCAACAATAAGTTTCCACCCTTACTTACGGTTTCAATGAGCATAACAATGGTTTGCTGGGGACTCTTCCATGTGTATTGGTCTCGAAAATAACCCCATGAACCTGAAAAAGTCTGGCAAGTTTCCCATGGCACTTTCTCGCCATCGTAGGTTACCCATTTCTCAGGCATAAACTGCTCAGGTGAGAGGAAATCCCATCCCCCTTCTTTAGCCAAATCTAGACGGTCGTTCAGGATGATTTGAGGTTGAAGCTTGCGGATTAACTTATAAAGATTCTCCGAGTCCCAGTAGTCACGCCCCTTTCCGTTCTCTTTCTGGGGATACGAAAAGTCGGCAAAGAGTACGTCAATCTGTCCATAATTAGTCAAAATTTCACTTAATTGATTTTTGAGGTAGTCTTGATATATTTTAGTGTCGCGGTCCTCATCCAAGGCCAATTCCTTCTTATTCGCTCTTGCGGGATGGATCGGGTCTTTCACTGTAAAGTGCGGGTGGTGCCAATCGATCAGGGAGTAGTAAAGCCCTATTTTGATACCTTCAGCTCGAAAGGCGTCCACCAAGTCCTTCATCAAGTCGCGATTTATAGGCGAATTGGTCACCTTATAGTCGGTGTACTTGCTATCGAACATACAAAAACCATCGTGGTGCTTGGCTGTAAAAACGACGTACTTCATACCGGCATTTTTCGCGAGCTTCGCCCATTCCGTTGGATTGTAGAGGTCAGGATTAAAATACCTAGCATACTTCTCGTAGTCCTCTTTTTGAATTTTTTCCCGGCTCATCACCCATTCGTGCCGAGCCGGCAATGAATACACGCCCCAATGAATGAACATGCCAAAACGCGCATCTGTCCACCATGCCATCCGCTCTTCTTTTTCCTCCCTTGTCTCTGTAGTAAGTTGACAAAAGGTTGAGGTGCTTATTGTCAATAAAAGGATCGCAATAATTGAGGTCTTCATTTTGAGCAGTTTTGTGGCTGTTCCGATTTGTTTAAGTGATCATCAAAAAAGCCTTAGTCTAGTCCGATTTCTAAATTTAGCAAATTTCGATCGTTTGCGGGCACAGACTGAGTCTTAGATAAGAACATCCTTTGGATCACTTTTTACATGTTCAAGCAGATGATTGAGAACTAAGGCTTGGTGGCTTGTTTTTTCTTAGCAATCAAAGCACTAAAAAAGGCGACGAGCATTCCAATCGGTAGTACTTCCATGTAGGATATTAGAATAGCAAAAAGAGGATTCTTGTACATTTCCTTGAAGTTCTCCATTTGCGCAGTGATGGCCTCAACTTGGGAAGGAGCGGCATTCTTTATTACATATTGCGAATAGACATCCAGAAAATCGGGGACGAACAAGTAGTAGTACATCAATCCAATTGTCACGTAGATCGTAGATGCGACCAGGCAAGTGAGGGCACCTATCTTAAAGGCCTTGCCCAGAGTAATCTGGCCATCAAGGTAGTTGTTTCTGTAGCTTCTTAGACCAAAGTAGATGAGCGAAAACATTAAGACCATCGTAGTGTAGCCTAAGATGTCATTCGCTTTGTAGTCAGGACTTGAATACACCAGATTGATATGCACGATAGAATTTGCAGTCAAGATTGCGCCAATTATGCAACCAAATACGAGGATTACTTTTTTCATAACTTTTAGATTCAAACTTAGCTTCGAAACTAAAGAAGAAGTCGGGAAATCACTTCATACTTCGGTACCAAAAATGAGAAAAGATGGGCTTTTCATACCGAAGTACTAAGTTCTCATTCGGCGATTTTCAACCTTGTCGCTTTAGCCATAGCTTGAAATCTGTTCTTGACATTCATCTTTGAATAGAGATTAGAAACATGGGTCTTAATGGTGCTGATGGACAGAAACAATTCTTCGGCGATGTCAGAGTTACTGTAACCCTTGACAATAAGCTTTAAAACTTGGAATTCTCGTGTGCTCAAATTCAAGTTTTCGACTTCATTTTGGTCAATGACCAAATCCATAGTGTGGTGTGCAATAACAGGTCTATCAAGCAAAACAGTTTCTTTCTGAGGCTTGATGATTTGTGTGGCTACCCATATGCCCAATAAGGTGAACACTAAAGCTATCATACCTACATAGATGTCAACAGCATTGTCCACGATCAGAAAATTCCACTTTAACCATTTCAGGCCAAAGACCAAACATGCGATTGCTAGTCCATAGAGCATTATATGTCTTACTTCTCTATTTGACATGCTTCACATTTTAATGATCTTGCGTTGCCTAACCTCACCATTAGCCAGATAAATCTTAAAGTAGAACACACCCTTGCGGAGGGTACTAATATCTACTTCAATCAGCGATTTTGTAGCTTCCATGGGCAAGTTGATCTGTCTACCAAGATTATTGAATAAGTAGATCCCTTTCTTCCAAGCAATATCTTCTGTGAGGGAAATCGTAACCTTATTACTTGCCGGGTTGGGGTACATTTCTAAGTTGCTAAGTCCGGCAATTTCATTGGAGGATGTAGGCGAACAGTTAAGCGCTTCGCTACCTTGCTCTAGAACATCACCGTTAGAAACGCTCCAGTTTTCCCAGACACCTCCACTACCTTCTTGCCAAGTGCCGACGTCAAATGATTTATCTCCACTTGCATCTCCCTTAATCACATACACCTTCACAGCTTCTTCGTTTAAGTTCCAAGTGAGGGGATTACCGGGTGAGCATTCCTCTGGCCCTTGAGTCGCTAGTTCGCAGTTTGATTGAATGAAGTAGGCATTATCGTCGTAGTTGGGGTAGCCCCCAAAGACCCTTGCTATGCCATCTTCCCCTATGCAAACGGCTGTATATTCATCGCATGCTATTGCCCGTCCCAAAACACCGTCATCTTGAAAAATTCGAGCAAGGAAGACCAATATTCTTCCTTTTCTGTCTGGATTATCGAAATGGGTATCGGTTATGGTATTGTGCAAAAAATTACTTTCAATGAAGGATGTTGAGTCTATTGCCACCTTTTCATTGTATGGATTGGACAAGGCATTTGATGAAGTGACTGTACCATTTTGGGCAGAAAAGTAGTATTGACTTTGTATCGCCATCCCAGCGCTCGTCCCCCCTATAACAATATTTCTCTGCGAAATTGCTTCATTTATAGCTTCACTAACAGCACTATTTCGCCAATAACTGATATAGGTCCATTGATTGCCACCTGCAAACCAAATCGCTTCGGCTTGTTCAATTTTCTGAATTAGATAAGGCTCGCTGCTGGCTTGTTCAGAGTGACATACGATGGTTTCGACCGAGTTTACTTCTACACCTAATTCAGAATGTAGGTATGAATTATAGCCATCGGAACCCGTGGCCCTCAAAACCAATATGTCACCACCATCAGCTCTTTCTAAGAACCACTTCATTGCATTGTCGTCTTCTGTAGCGCCTCCCATTAGGCAAACTCCACCACTTGGATTACTTATTATATCAGTAGAATTACCAATGAAATAGGAGGTATAGGTTTGCGAAAAACCAATGTTGGCACTCAAAAGAAGCAATAGTATTACTATTCGAAACATATAAAATATCTTATACCGATGTCCTAAGTAAGAAGGCTGGTTTTCTAGCGAAACCCAAGACCCTACCTAAAGATAATGGATGCAAGCTTCTTATAAGAAGAGGCGATAGATTTTTTTAAACTTAGCCACTGCTTAAAGGCTGTCTAATTCCTTTACCTCCTGCTCGAACTTTCATTAATGATCCAATTTAATACGGGGTCTATATCGTTTTCATAGTCTTCAAAACTAAGACCGATAAGTTGATCTACTTGCAAGTCTTTCGCTGCGACCCCATAGAGGTAGTTTGCAAAGTGAGTTCTAGAGATGCTGCGCTTATTCTCCTTCCAATCGTGCTCTTTTTGTGGATCGTAAATGGTCGTACCTGAATGAGGTAGAATGCAGACACCACTTTCTGCCCAGAACTTCAATCTATCACCTACTTCCTCCCCTACGATCACTATTTTGTCCTTAGCGTAATACTTGATCCGAGCAGCAGTGACTATTCCAGCAGAATAAGTTTTGTCACTGGTAATAAGGTATATTTTTCGGTCGTCATTAATTATTTTGGGAGGTTTAGTCGCTAACTTGACTGGTAAACCATAATTTCCACCTGTATAAAATCGTAGGTCAATCACAACGTCAAAGTCACGCTTTGTCTTCAATGCTTGATGAAAATTGTTGATCTTTTCTTTAAAATTCGGGCACTTCTCCCAATAGCCATTGATCTGAAAATAGGCCAGCTTTTTGGTGTCATCAAAGGAATAAAAGACGCCCTTTTCAGCATCTTTCAAGTATTGAGGTAGATTACTCTTGTCTTTCTTGCTGAATTTCCACTTTTTCTCATTATGCGCGGCAGGAAGGAAGTTAGCCCAGCCTTCATACCATGGACTATCCTTTTCGATCTTCACAGCCCCAAAAGTAGCATCGAAGGTCTCACCATTTTTTGCGAGGGTTAGAACGAGAGAATCTTGTTTGATGACGCCAAGTTCTTGTAAAACTTTTGGTGAAGTGATTAAATGGATGGTTTTAAATTTTTTCCATTCTTCAATGCCTGAGATATAGGGAAAGAGACTTGCTTCTACCTTATCGACATCTATCTTATTGATTGCTAGAACCTTGGCTCCAAGGTACTGTGATGAGAGACTATCTGCTCTGACCACGTAGACTCCATCCGAAAATCGATAAAATTTCAAGGGAATCTTGTCTGTTTTCCCAAGAGACATGGTGGTGTGACCGTTGTCGGCTAAAACGACACATCTAGATAGTTCTAGTCTAATTTGGAAGTCAGATAATTCGTTGATTTGTTTTTTCAGACTGCTTAGAATCAAGCTGCAAGATTCTCTGGAATCAGGGGTATAGGTTTTTGCCTTTTTAAGAAATTCACTTTCAAAATAATTGATGTCTTCAACCCATTTTTCATACCTCCTATTTTCAGAAGAGCCATTTACTTCTTGGGCTTTCGTGGAATGTCCTAGTAAGAAAAAGGAAAGAATGATGCAGAAAATAATTCTCATTGCTAAGCTGTTTTAATTCTGCGTCTAAATATTTCTAGAAAGTGTAAGAGAATAAAGAAACGAAATGTTCAGCTTATTTCCTTGTATTTAGCCAGCTGCTCTAGGTCCACATATTTGTTGGTATATCCCATCAATATAAATTTGGCATTGATAAATATGGACTTTGATTTCGATGTGGAACACGCTGCACAGATCTTAATTTGTCGAAGATTGGATAGATCTCTACCTACCTTACATGTGGCTGAATCTTGATAGGTGCAAGTCGTGAGTCGCCCTTTTTAGAACTTTCAAGCCTATTAGAAAATGGACTTTGGTAAACTTACTTTTCGAATAAAAATTAGACCATCATTTATTTGAGGAAGAATCACCTCCCTTTCAGATTGGTAGGTAGCTGGGTCTGTATACTCACTCAGCGTATTTCTAATCAACAGGGGATCGTCTAAAATCATTTGCTTCCTTGCAGAATATAGGTCAATATAGATATCCGAATCAAAGTGATTGAACAGGTAAAAGGAGGCTGAATTGGGATCGAGCTCGAATGAAAGTCCTTCTAATTTTTGGTTTGGGGTCCTACTACCATTTTCACCGACACCGTAGTCGAAGCCAATGGAATAGTATTCGTCCTTATACTCATATTTCAATCGGGCACCCAACTGTAGATAGTTGTACGAATTTTGAACATGACCGCTATGCGCCCATATAATGCACTTATCAATATTATTTAGACTCCTGAACCATTGAATATTTTCGAATGAAAATTGATCACGTAGATTTAGTTGTGTCCACCCATTAACATTTGACGTATAAGTGGTAAACTGATTGAGCATATTTGCAGCTATTCTTAAGTCACTTAGACTTAGTCCATAGCGTGACAAGCTATCCTTGTCCAAGTTGCTGAGAGAACTATTCAAGTATCTATTTAATATGGAGAGTTTGTTTAACTCATTTGGTGAATGGGGTGAAAAGGCCAAGTGGCCAACTGAATCTTGGACATGCTGTATTGCCTTAGAAATCTCGTCTGCGTTAGGACCGCTAAAGGCATAAGAATAGGCTGAGTCAAGTACGCTAATAAGCCCTGGAATG
>CAZMYK010000192.1:0-7200 GCA_964570435.1 uncultured Saprospiraceae bacterium
CTTTCGAATTCTTATCTTTGCAGCTTAATCAGACTACGAATGGGTGGGCTATAAGGCGAAAAAATCTTTCGGGCAGCATTTTCTGACAGATCTTAATATTGCGAATGATATTGTAGAAGGCCTAAGCTATTCTAAGGGTATGAATGTTTTAGAAGTGGGTCCAGGTCAAGGCGTTTTAACTGAAATGCTGAGGGAAAAAGATATCCATCTGAAGTTAATTGAAGCAGATAAGGATATGGTAAGTGTTCTAAACACGAAGTACCCCACCATGTCAGAAGACATCATCCAGTTCGACTTCTTAAAGGCTGACTTAAGACGACTTTTTGAAGAAGAGCCACTTTCAGTGATTGGAAATTTTCCGTACAATATTTCTTCACAGATTGTATTTCGAATTCTGAAATACTATGAGGTAGTCCCGCAGATGGTAGGGATGTTCCAATGGGAAGTTGCGGAAAGAATAGTAAGTGGGCCAGGTAGCAAGAAGTATGGCGTTATTAGTGTGTTGACCCAGGCAGTGTATGAAGGAGAAATGCTTTTCAAGGTTCCTCCTACAGTTTTTGATCCTCCACCTAAGGTAGACTCCGGTGTAATTAGATTAAGTAGAAAAGAGGACCTGACCTTTGACTACAATCGCTCACTGTTTAAGCATATCGTAAAAACAGCATTTAACCAAAGAAGAAAAATGCTTAGAAATACTCTAAAATCATTGGTAGAGAAAACTAATTTCCAGGACGAAGAGTTACTAATGAAGAGACCTGAACAATTGTCTGTTCAGGATTATATATATCTAACTAAAAATTTAGACAATGAGTCTTGAGAAGAAGTTAATGACAGACTTGAAAGAAGCCATGAAGGCTAAGGATCAAGTAGCATTGAGGAGTATTAGAGCTGCCAAAGCGGCGCTTATGATAATGAAGACAGATGGCAGCGGGAAGGAAATAGATGAGGCTGCAGAAATAAAGCTTGTCCAGAAATTGGTCAAGCAAAGAAAGGACTCATTAGAAATATTTGAAAAACAAGACAGAGAGGACCTAGCTGTGAAAGAAAGGGAAGAAATCGCTGTCCTAGAGAAATACCTACCTGCGCAAATGTCTGAAGAAGAGATCCGAAACCATGTGAAAGAGGTGATTGCCGAGACAGGTGCATCAGGGATGAAGGATATGGGTCGAGTAATGGGCGCAGCTAACAAAAGAATGGCAGGAAGCGCAGATGGAAAGACCATAGCAGCAATTGTAAAAGAGGTCTTATCGAATTAGTCTTCAGCTAGGACTTCCATAATATCATCGAGTTCATCAAAGGATTTAAATCCTACTTTCTCTTCATCTCCACCTCGCAGGATGATTCCTTCTGCTTGAATGGTATCTAAGTACTTGAGGTCTTCCACACCAAGGCCAAGGTCGAGATAGCATTTAGCCCTTTTGCAGATCTCATGCAACTTGTCCAAGTGCTTGTCGATTGAGAAATTCGGATCACTGGACTTGAGAATATATATTTCTGCTGATGTAGTCTTCCAAGTTTCAAAGACTAGTTCTTGGATAATAGGTTTGTTGAACTTCCAGTCACTTGGAGCAAGGGCGTCTAATTGGATGTAATCTAGGGCAAGTCGATCACTAAAATCTTGGATGGCAGAATGCTCTTGGGCAGAGGAAAATTGGCCAATAACCCTTGGACCGCTAATCCACTCCTTGAAGGCATTCACCTGCATGGCCGAAATGGATTGGAGATCGAAACCAACAGCATCTACACCCCAGGCTGCGAAATATCTAGCATCTGTAAGGTTACTTATCGATGAAGCGATTACTTTTGTACTTAACATTTCGCAAATGTAAATTTCCTTGATGAAAAGACCACACTATTTTGACCAAGTTCTTGAAACCGCAAGACTTATTCCTGAAGGTAGAGTATCAACCTATGGAGCCATTGCCGACTTTTTAGCGCTTGGTTCAGCTCGAATGGTGGGTTGGGCTATGAAAAATAGCTTCAAATTTGAAGAAATAGTGCCTGCACATCGGGTGGTCAACGGCAAGGGAGAACTAAGCGGAAGAAAGGCATTTGGACATCCTGATATGATGGCAGAATTACTAAGATCGGAGGGTGTAGAAGTCAAGAACAACAAGGTGGTGGATTTTTCAAGTAGGTTCTGGCATCCAAGGGAAATCTATGAATAGTAAGTTCACTATATAGGTCTATTGCTATATAACTTCTAAACCAAGTTCATTAAAATTCTGTTAAATCGACGAATTTCGAAATTTTTGTAACAGAAATTCTATTTTTGGATCAGGATGGGTTTAGGTAAATGATCCATCACAACAAAAACAAAATCTAAAAATTAAAAGATGAAAAAATTAAGTTTTTTACTGGCCTTTTTCTTTGCATTAGGACTTTCAGCGCAAAGCCCTGTAGGAGTATGGCAGACCATTGATGACGAAAGTGGTGAGGCCAAGTCTCATGTCGAGATTTATGAAAAAGGAGGAAAATTCTTTGGCAAAGTGGTGAAACTATTGCCTGCTGCTACCACGGAAGTCTGTGGTCCATGTCCAGGAGACAGGGAGGGAAAAAGCCTCATAGATATGGACATCCTATGGGACCTAGAACCCTATAAAGACTACTGGAGTTATGGTTCGATCATAGATCCTGGGAAGGGGAAAATATATAAGGCGAGCGTGTGGTTAGAGGGTGATGATAAGTTAAAAGTAAGGGGATATGTTGGAATTTCCGCTTTAGGTAGGAATCAGATTTGGCATAAGGTAAAAGAATAATCTGCCAAATAAAAAACTGTTTTACAGCAAGAATTTGTATATTCAAAGAATATTATTCCTACCAGCTAGGATGTATATAAGCGTATGGGGAAAGAAGACTTAGGACTTCTTTCCCTTTCTATTTATGCTGAAAAAGAGAATTTTTGGGGTCTACTAGGAATATATTAGCATTAATTTTATTTGTCTGATACTAGGGTTTTGCACAATAAAATATTTTCTACATCTGTTTAACCTTCGAATGAATAATATTAACCAATCCATACTATATGATGAGATCTTACACCGAACTAGATTTACTACGTTTTATTTACAAGGAAGTAGAAATATGTGAGTATTTCGAAATGGATTTCGCGATCAAAGAGGACTTAAAGCTTCGAGAAGAATATTCGGCGCTTAAGAGGAGTCTAGATGCTATGCCCGATGCCAATTTTCAACCAAGAAATGCAAGTGTGCAGAACATTCTTGGTTACGCGGCTGTGTAGTACTACGTAGTAATGGCCCAGTGGGCTAAAGAAATAAAAGACCGTCTCCACAAGGAGGTGGTCTTTTTTGATTTTTATTGGAAAGCTGGAGCGACAATTGTGATTTATTATATCAGTTATCAACCTTAAAATTTGCTACATTAGTAAAAAAAACGGCTTATGAAGATCCTTCTATTTGCACTTACCTTTTTGATTTTCAGCTCTTGTAGTACACAAAAACCAATTACTGGAACGATGATTGAAAGTTCAGACGCTTCTGGATCTAGAATCCTCTTTGATGGTGAGTCTCTAGAGGGTTGGATCAAATATGGTACCGAGAAGTGGTATGTCAATGGAGATGGAGAGCTGGTATGTGAGAGCGGTCCAGATGAAGCCTATGGTTACTTGGGCACTGAGGCAAGCTTTAAGGACTTTGAACTTACAGTTGACTTCCTCCAGGAGGCTGAAGGAAATAGCGGAATATTTATACGCTCATCGATAGAAGGAACTCAGATCACAGGTTGGCAAGCAGAGGTGGCACCACCAGGAAAGCATTCTGGTGGAATATATGAGTCCTATGGAAGAGGATGGTTGATTAAGCCAGATCCTGCTAAAGACAAGGCCTTGATGATGGGAAAGTGGAACACAATGAAAATTCGAGCCTTGGGAAATGCAGTGACCACATGGCTGAATGGTACAGAGATGATTACCATTCAAGATGAAAAAATTGGGGCTGCTGAGGGTCAGATTGCCTTGCAAATCCATGATGGTGGAGGCATAAAGGTGAGGTGGAGAAATATAATGATCAAGGAACTTTAGAGGGCCTTTTTTTTCTCATCAGTAATCTAAGAAACAACAAAACGAAAGTAATGAAACATCTAATAATCCTATTTGCCTTAACACTATTTGCAATTTCATGCAAGCATTCCCACGAGCACGGACCAGAAGGACATGCGCACGAAAGTCAGGATCAGACTGAACACCAACATGATGACCATGACCATAATGGACATTCACATGCCAAGAAGGCAAGCTTCGTACACACGGTATTTTTCTGGATGAAGGAAGACCTCTCCGATGAGGAGGCAAGATTCTTCGAAGAAGGAATGGAGAAATTAGGAAAGACACCATCCATACTTTCATACAAGTGGGGCAAGCCTGCAGGCACACCGAGGGAAGTTGTGGATAATTCCTATTCCTATGCATGGATTGTGGACTTCGCAAGTTCTGAAGACCAAGATGCCTACCAGGTTGACCCTGTGCACTTGCAATTTATAGAAGATTGCAAGGATTTGTGGACGAAGGTACAGGTCTATGATACGATCTTGAAGTAAGAGACTAGTAAGCACTTTCTTTTACCTCGCTTGGGACAGGCAACGCACATTCATGCTCTTGCAGAAGGCCCTTCCTCGCGAGTCTGGCGATATTTTTTAATTATGTTCTGCCGAACGTCTAAGATCAAGGTACTTCTTATTGATTTTATGAAGCATGCAAATAACATATCGTTTGCTTTCTATTAACTAAATCATTACCGACTCGCCCTTAAATTGCCAAGAAAAGAAAACGATGAGAATTATTACATTGGCCTTAATCCTTTTGGCCACTATTACAGGATTGGCCCAAGAGAGCTATACATCAAAAAAAGGAGATGTCCACCTCCTGGGCAACATTGACCTAGAAGACCTAAGGCAGGCGCCCTACGATGAATGGTTCGAAGCACCCTCAGAAGCGGATTATCAATTGAGGTATGGTGAGAACTTAGAAAATCACAAGGTTAAGATCTTTCTTGGAACATGGTGTGGCGATACAAAGGAATGGCTACCGGAATTTATTAAGCTGTGGAGAGATAACGGTCTAAGTGAAGACCAACTAGAATTTATTGCCCTGCATAATGAAGATGAGCAATACAAGCGCTCCCCTGGCCAAGAAGAGGTGGCTGCCCAAGTACATAGGGTCCCGACGTTTATTTTCTATGAAGAGGGAAAAGAGGTAGGAAGAATCGTTGAATCACCATCTAATGACCTAGCAACGGACATCGACCAGATAGCGATCGGACTGCCTTCGAAACCAAGGTACGGCGGCGCAGCAATTCTATTCGATGCCTTTGAAAAAGAACCCATAGACAGCTTATTTGAAATCGCATACTACAGGCCCCTTTTGTATAAGGTCTACGATGAAGCAAAGGGTCCATCAGAATTGAATACGCTAGGCTATGTGCTTAAAGCCCGAGGAGCAATAAGAGAGGCAGAATTGGTCTTCTATATGAACAGAAATTTATTTAAATACAATCCAAATACTTGGGATAGCCTAGGAGAAATCTACCTCTTCCAAGAAAAGTACGATGATGCCAAGGCCAATTATGCTAGAGTCTTAGAACTCGATCCGAAAAACAAGAACGCTGAAGAGATGCTTAAGAAAATAGAGGAGAAATCTTAGGCATACATCTTCTCAATCTCCTTTTTGAATTTAACGAGGATTGATTTTCGTTTCAGTTTTAAGGTCGGTGTGTACTCACCGGTGCCCACCGACCATTCTTCGTGCAAGAGGTGGAACTTTCTAACAACCTCATGCCGCTTAAGTTCAGCATTGATTTCCTTTAGTTTTGCTTCATATAGATCTACCACCTTTGGGTGAATGGCCATGTATTGTGGTCCTGTCCAGTGCACCTTGTTCTCTTCACACCAATCCTCTAGGGCCATAAAATTGGGAATAATTAGGGCAGTAATGTAGGGTCTATTGAAACCGACTATCATTACTTGGTCTATGAGATTTTCGATCTTTAGCTTATGCTCAATAACTTGTGGAGCAACATATTGACCGCTGCTTGTTTTGAAAATATTCTTCTGACGATCCGTAATCTGCAGGAAGCGCTTTTTTACAAACTTTCCCACATCACCCGTTCGAAAGAAACCATCTGCCCCAATCCTTTCCTTGGTTAAGGCCTCATTATTGTAGTAGCCCAACATGACATTAGGTCCCTTGACCAGAATTTCACCAGCACCATTCTCATCTGGGTCTTCAATCTTAACCTTGACTGAGGGTAAGGGTATGCCAACTGTTCCAAACTTGTTACCACCGGCCTCGAAGCGGTTAAATGAAACGATCGGTGAGGTCTCAGTAAGACCATAGCCCTCCCTAATTTTGATACCAGCATCATAAAATAAGTAGGAAATATGAGCCGGCATGGCTGCTGCTCCGACGATGATGCCTTCTAGTCTTCCTCCAAGGACCTTTCTCCAACGATGGAAGACCAAGAGATCGCAAATTAGCAGCTCTAATCTTCGCAATGGATTTGCACTATGTTTGCGGCCCTTCTTGCTGCTAGCAAGGGCCCATCTAACAATCCTCTTTTTCAAAGGCCCTGCAGTCTTTATACCCCTGTAGATATGGTCATAGACTTTTTCTAGAACCCTTGGCACGCTAGTCATATAGTGAGGTCTAATTTCTCGAACTGCGGGCATAAGTTTCTTGGGATCCTTGATGTAGTATACACTTGCCCCCACGGTCATGTAGGTGAAGACGGCGACCCGCTCAAAAATGTGAGACATCGGCAGGTAGCTAGCAGCCTCGTGCTTATGGTGTATGGGCAGTAGAGAGATCACTGACTTGATATTACTCAAGATGTTCTTGTGCGACAACATCACTCCTTTTGGTAGACCTGTAGATCCAGAACTGTAGACAATAGTTGCTAAGTCGTCTTCGTGGAAAGGCTTTATAACGGTATCTGATGGCTCAAGAAAGAGATCGGAATAGTGAGCCTGTCCAGGCATCCTTTCTAGGGTATATACCTTTACCTTTTTGGGAACAAGACCTAGCTGATCCTTACCAGATACAAAGATGACCTCTAGCTTAGCATCTGCTACAATGTGATTGAGATCTTCACTAGAAGCATTTCCATGGATTGGAACAGATACATTTCCAGACTTTATAATGGCGAAGTCAGCGATGTTCCAGTATGGAGAACCGTAGTCGGCATAGAT
>CAZMYK010000193.1:0-7141 GCA_964570435.1 uncultured Saprospiraceae bacterium
CAACCCTTGACATTGTTGGATAGTGCTTCCTTCGACTACGTCCTATGTGCGCTTGCTTTGCACTACATTGCGGACTGGAATGCTACCTTTTCGGAATTCCATCGACTGCTTAAACCAGGAGGGCGCCTTGTGATATCAATCGAACATCCCTTCTTCGAATACAAGTACTTTAAGTCAAAGCAATACTTCGCTGTTGAGCCTGTGAAATGCGTTTGGAAGGGCTTCGGCACCCCTACAGAAATCAATAGTTTTAGGCGCCCTCTTGAAGCCTGTATTAAGCCATTTGTGGAGAATGGGTTTTCGATAGATTACTTATTGGAACCTAAACCTGCCCCAGAATTCGAAGCCCTAGATCCTAAACATTACAAGGAACTTAATGAGTTTCCGGCCTTTATGTGCATTCGCGGAAGTAAGGTCTAGTGCACCCAATTCGTAGTCGGAGTTCGAAAGCATCTTTGACTTGGGTGGCTCATTACAATATGTATATTCAGAGGTAGAGTTAAGTGCCGTACTTTTCTCATCACCTCAGTTGCTCCCATCAAGGGCTCAAAGCCCTTGATGGGAAAATTTCACCAGATCAGTTTCATGGAGAGTCATGTTTTGATATGCGAGTCATATTTTAATAGAATGAGTTTGGGTCATTTGAAAGCCGTAAATTTCTTACAATACTTTTAGCTACCTCCTTTTTCCGAAACCTAGGTAGAAAACAGTAATGAACACTTGATCGATCTACGCCTAATCCTAATTCCGCCTAGATATTAAGCGAAATCTCAAAACCATCTTCCATGTCAATATTGAGGTCTCCATGAATCCGTTCACTCCGCATTCTGATGTTGCTGAGTCCACTTCCTGATGATTGCATGCTTGCACGGTCGACTTCGCCATTATCTTTGATACTTAGGTGTAGACCATTTTTAGGAGATCTACTAAGCTGAATTTCCAGCTGATCGCCACTACTGTGTTTGTATGCATTATTCACCGCTTCTTTGAAAATTAGGTAAACGTTTTGACGGACATCGGGAGGTAGCTTTTCACTTCTTTTGGCTATTTCGTGATTGAAATTAACCTTGAATTTCCCAATTTGATTTAAATCGGAAAGATAATCTTGCATGCGATCTACAAGACTTTCCATGTTGTCCTTTCTGGAGTCTATAGCCCACACAGTATCTCGCATTCTACTCATGGCTTCACGACTAAGGTTACTCAAATCTTCAAACCATTCTACTTTTTCTTTTGGTGCATCCTGACTTAGGAATTCGGACTGCATAGCTACAGATGAAAGTATGGTTCCTACATCATCATGGAGGTCACTTGAAATCCTGGTTCTCAATTTTTCGTAGCGTCTGATTTGGTGCAAACGATAACGGTAAAGCGTATATGATAGTCCAAAAATCAAGCATGCATAAGCCAAATAGGCCCACCATCTTTTATACCAGGCTTGACTGATGTGCAGCTTAATGTTAAGCACCTCATTTGGCCAAATTCCAAGAGATCTTGAGGCACGAACTTGAAGATCATAGTGTCCGGGTTGAAGCCCAAACAAGTTGATTTTATTGTTTTGACTTGCCTCGGTCCATTTGTCCACATAGTCATCAATCCTATATGAGTAATAGTATTTTCCGTCATCCGCTAGATCCATTAGTTGGACCTTCAATTCCAATTGGCGATCACTGTGAGTCAAGCGGATTTCATTTGTATTGTCAAGAACATTGCGTTGTATCTTTTGGTCTCTATTTTTGGAGAGGTAGTTGTAGCTAATCAGCACCAAGGGAATCGGATCTTGTGAGGTTTTTTTCGTTCTGAGAACTTCTTCTTGATTAAAAATGGCAAGACCATTCGCAGTTCCTAAGAGAATTTCACCAGTAGGTAGGACAAAGTCGCCCCCTATTTCGCGATATTTGTATCCATCTTTTTCATTAAAAATCGTGCTTACACTATCTCTTGTCGAGTAGTGTAATAATTGCTCAAAAGTCGTAATCCAATAACCGTCCTCTGCAGATATAATGCGGTGGGTATAGTCATTATTCATCTTCCCTTCGAAGGAAAGATGTTCTTTTACAAACCAAGTGTCAATATCCAGAATGACAAAATCCTCATTAGAGGCCACAAGCAAATTGCCATCGAGATCTTTGCTTATGTATCGAAATTCAGGGGCACTCATTTTCGCAGTATCTCCGTTCTCATAAGTGAACACATTCATCTGCTCTACAATTTCGTCACTCATTTTCATGTGCCAAATATTGTCTTCATCATTCAATAGGAGAACACTATCCTTAAGCACTACCATCTGATTAACTTTAGCCAGGTAGTAGGGTTGTCCTTGATAAGTAGGCTGTAATTGTTTTTCGACCGACCAATCCTTTCCATTGATGATAAATAGCCCTTGATTTCCATCTATATCCACTTGTACTTTACAGATAAATTGGTCGTCCTTGTAGGGGATTGCATCGGTCAAGAAGAGAAAAGGAAGGGATGGAAGCTTTCTTACATCCATGGTTTCCAGATCTATTGATATCGCTATTTCATCAACTGTAAATAGCTTGTCATCATGTATGATATAGTCGTTGATCCACGTACTTACGAAGGGTAACATTTCGTGTTGGCGAGTTACAGGGTCAATCCTGTGGATAGCTCTTTCGTGTGCATAATAAATATGATCCTTGTAGGATTTAAGATTGTCAATTTCAGAGTTGAAGCGATTGCTTTGAAGTATCAGCGCAATTGAATCGGATGCGTAGCGCACATAATCTTCATAAATAGGATTGCTAGGCCTGTAGTCATTGTAGTGGTATCTGTCAAAAAGAGAAATCTTGGGTTTGATGTACAAAGTTCCGTCCCGGATAATTACCCAAATATTCCCGTTTTTATCCAGTATCATTCGGCGTGTATCTGCCGTATGGGCATTCAGTAGATCTCGCAAATCTTTTTGAAAATCATAGATCTCTTCCTTCTCAGGGTCTATACAAATGATGAAATTCTGTGTCCCAGTCAGCCATATCCGACCAACTTTGTCCTCAAGTATACCTGGAATTCTTAAGGGTAGTTTTTTGTCAAATCGACCACTGCTTAGTTGCTCTTGCAAGACTTTTGTGGCTGGATGTGTAGAAAAATCTTTGGCTTGCTCGTCATAGTATAATCCGCCGTGCTGAGTGAATTTCCATAGTCTACCTGTATTATCAAGTCTCCATGTTATTCCGTGTTTGGATCGATCTAATTTGTGGGCTTTTGACATGGGTAGATCAATTTCACGGCCTGCTGTATCGATGACCAGAAGGCCATGATACATTGGATGCACGTACAATCTGCCGTTATGGGCTCTAAAATCATATTCTTCATTTAGGATTTTACCGTCCAAGAATGTTCCTAAATCATAGATTGCCGGACCAAATTCAAATCCATCTTTGGAATAGAACACTTCATTGGAATCGTCTCTAAAATTGACCACCCATATTCCTTGATCATCTTGGGCATTGACAAAAAAACCAATCTCATCCCCATCAGGTGTTTTCCAAACAAGTCTTGAAGTCTCAGCAACGTAGTCGTAGGCATATAACTTATCCTCCAAAGGAAAAAATAATTCTGTACTGCGCACATATAGATTTCCCTTGATATTCGTTTCCCAATAATTCAAACCCAATTTCTTCACAAATGGAATTAAATCAGCTTCTCCATCTATTTGCCGGATGATCTGACGATCTCCAACTGTCCAAATATGACCATCTTCGCCTTCGAGTATATTTCTGCTGTAGTAGTCATGCAGTTTACCAACATCAAAGTGAGCTTCTTTTTGTCCAGAGAGATGAACTATGGAAAAGAAATAAATCAAGAATGCTATGTGTTTTCGAATAGTAATTGTCCTTCTTTTTTATAATTCAATAATCAAATATCCCTTTGGAGAAATTCGAAGTTTTCCTGGCAGCTCGTGATATGCAAGATTAGAAAGATAGGTATTGAGCGCTAAGTCGCCATTGTTTAGTGTGATCTTTTTCACGATCAACTGAATGTTGCTATATTTATTTACAGTTAATTCTAAATTTATATGGTCGGCTTCTGTTGCTAATAGCGTGTGTGTCCATTGTACTATTTGATAGGCAGTGCTTGGATTTATTTTAGTGGAATACATATCCCTAGCAGCATGAAAAAAGTAGCTACTTTTTCGTGTGAGAGCATCTTCCATCAAGTATTGCTCAAGGTATAGGATAAAGACAGCCGCACGTGGAAGTGATAGGGGAATAGTCATGCCTAGCAAGGATTTCCTTAAGAGCTGTTCTAGTTTCCAAGAATCAATGGATTGCTTCTTTAGGGTAGAGATCGAGTTGACCAAATCATTGACTTGATCATAGTAAATCATCTTATGAAGGGTCCTTTGTTTTTGCTGCGATAACAATATTGGTGCAAAAAGGTAGAAGTAGCTTATAGCAACAAGACCCGTTATCATGATATAAATACCTAGACTAATCATTTTAGAATTTTGCGGTTAATTGATAGGTCTTATTAATTTAGTAATTTGTAGTTCACAATATTTCCATATGAGCACCCGATTGTCAATCATAGAAGATGATTTAAGGATTCGGAAAACACTACAGCTGTTCATCGAATCCAATTCCGATTTCCAAGTTAGCTCTGTACATGATCGTGTCGAATTTTTTTTAGCTTCAAATGACAAACCTGATATCATCTTATTAGACATTGGACTTCCTGGTATGACAGGCATCGAAGGGCTTCCTAAAATCAAAAAGAAGCATCCTAATATTGATGTCATAATGCTTACTACCTATGAAGAAAGCGACATCATTTTTGAAGCCCTATGTGCTGGAGCCTGTTCCTATATTTCAAAACGTACCTCCATGGTTAAAATCGTGGAGGCACTACATATTGTCTCTAACGGTGGTTCATACATGTCTCCTACTATAGCCAAAAAAGTAACTGGCTTTTTCTTGAAAAAACCTAAGCAAAAAATTAAATTGACAGATCGACAAAACGAAATCGTGAAGCATATTATCGATGGATTGTCTTATACCCAAATCGCTGAAACTTGTTTCATTTCCGTTAATACGGTCCGCTCTCATATCAAAAAAATATACAAACTCTTGGAAATCGGATCAAAACTTGATCTCATGAAGAAGTACATGGACGGAGAGATCTAGATCAAAATGCTCTAATAGGTCTTATTCTATTGCTATTATCTTTGTTTTCCGTGACTTGTAGACCGCTGGAAAGTACTCGTCCGAATGCCTGGGATTGACTGCTTTCTAAGGAAGACCAATACTTGGCACTTGACGTAAAACCCACTGCTCCTGATAGTCCATTCAGAACTGAATTCAAGAGGCTATATTCATCATGAATTTCGGTTACTTCGTCAAGGCTTGGAAGATACCAGTCACCATATCCTCCTCCTCCATAATCCGCACAAATTCTGGCTGCATTCGAGATTCCTCCTGAATTCATAATGATTAGCGTTGTATTCCTGATCCCAGCTTTAATCCCGTTAGCAGTTGCATAAGTACTTGTAGGAGAACCAGTATTCACCCAATCACCCGTAAACTCATCTAAAGCAACAACAAGTCCATGTTCACCTGATTCATCTAACCAGAATACTATACCACCGAAGGCTGCATCCCCAACTTCTAAGCCTTCTTTCATACCAATGGTACCGTCAGATGCGATAACTAAGGCATCCCCATCAGATATTGAATTAGTCACAGCAAGTTTTACTTCCCTTGTTGATTGATCTAAGGTCATTATACGGCCCTGTAGACTTCCTGATAGAAAAGACTCAAAAACCAATTCGTCATTTCCATTAGTCCCATCATAATACATATCAATTCCAGTATTGTTATTTTGTCGTAACGCAATCCTACCTGACTCTTCGTTATCCCCATTAGATTGAAGCTTAAGGGTTGGACTCACTCCTGACTTGATATGTAAGGAAGTTTCTGGATTACCAATTCCCATGCCTATATTTCCTCCTTTCTCCAGCACGAATCGATTATCCAATACACCTGATTCAGTAATTCCTAGATCACCTCCATTTTGAAGTCTCAGATGCCAGGTTTCCCCCTCATCTCTATTGTAAAACTTTACCAATCCCTCAGGTGTACCAGCTATCGGATTTGCATTGATCGCTTGTACAGTTAATGCATATCCGCTGTTAACACCTCGACCCACTCCCACTCGATTATTTATCCTAAGATTCCCATTCGCAAAATCTCCGAATAGTAAGGGGTTTGCTCTTCTTTCAAATGTGCTTCCTATATAAAGCTTATTTGATCCCGCTTCATCATGCCCTGCATGACTTCCGAGAAAGACATTGTTACCACCCAAACTTGACTTTCCAGCTTTGGTACCTAAGGCCACGTTCTCAGCCCCTGTTAAGTTATCAATTAAGGCTTCGTCTCCAACTGCGATATTAAATGAGGCTGCCGACATGCTTCTTAAAGCAGACTCACCTATGGCAACATTCCCGCCTCCACCATCCAAGGTTTGGATTGCACTTCTTCCTATTGCGATATTGTCATTTCCAGCTGTACTTGCTACTAAAGCAGATTGACCTATCGCAATGTTTCCATTTCCATCTCCATTCATTTTTAAAGCTTCTCCACCTATTCCTATATTTTCAACACCATCATTATTCGTTACCAGTGCTTCACTTCCTATCCCAATATTCCGATTACCAAAAGCATTATTCTCCAAGGCTAGATAGCCAATGCCAACATTGTCATCGGACTTATTTCCCTTCAGTGCTCGATAACCAATTGCCGTATTTCGACTGCTATTATTGTTTTCGTTCAATGCATAGGCACCTACAGCTGTATTATTGGCACCAAATGCATTCGTTGCCAAGGCCATGCTACCTACCGCAACATTAAAGGAACCTCCCACATTAAGAGGTAACGAGTTCGAACCCAAAGCAGTATTGTCAGAACCATCAAAATTGGACCTCAAAGATTGTGAACCTACTGCAGTATTATTTGCACCCATAGTGTTGCTATATAAAGCTGAATCTCCAATAGCAACCAAATCAGATACATTTACGTTTGAATACAAGGCATAATTCCCAACTGCCACTCCACCTGACGCTGTTTCGCTATTATTCAAAGCAAAATTTCCAATCGCTGTATTCATTAGTCCATCCTCATTT
>CAZMYK010000194.1:0-7096 GCA_964570435.1 uncultured Saprospiraceae bacterium
ATTGCTATTGCTCCCCTGTTAGTCCCACCTAGATTTGAATTGGGATCGCAGGCAACCAAGTCTATCCGGCCGTCACCGTTCAAATCACCGATGGAGGTAAGTCCTTGTGAAATCATGCCGGCATTTTTGACAAAGCTCTTTACGGTGCCATCCATGTTTAGATGAATAATGTACAAGGCTTGGTTTTCAGAGGCAGCAGCAGACACGGCCACGTCTGGAATTCCATCGCTATTGTAGTCTCCGATCCCAGCAACTCCATAGCCAAAAAAATTGCTCTCAAGTAGGGCCTCATTGAAGCCCCCTTCTAGCATTGATATTTTTTGATTTGCCAGGACTGTGCCGTCGATGTTCATGAACAGAATATACACCGCTCCAGCATCTGTGTGACCGTCATCATCAGAACGCGCACCAATGATAAGGTCTAGGATCCCGTCACCGTTCACATCTCCTATCACATCATGGTCACGACCAAATCGATCTCCGGCATCAAGATCTGCAACAAAACCACCTGAACCTTCTTCAATTTTTACATAATTGTCTGCTCCCCAATATGTGCTGACCTGGGCGCTAAGACTTACCCCAGAAAGTGTGATAATAAGTACTAGCAAATTGATTAGAATAAGTTTCATATTTAGCCATCTTAGCGTTGAATGACTGTTGGACCTAAGGACCTTTGAAAGGTTTAATCGGTAAAAAATTAAATATTCATAATTGTCATGGCTGCTTTATTATGATCGGAGTGAACAGAATTTGATGGTAATTAGTCATGAACCTCGGCTAAGATTGCGACTTTTTAGACTTGACCAATAGTATCGAATTTAGCCTAAAACTCATATCCAATGAATAGCCAAATGTTGTTGTCGAAGGTTGAATTTGTAATAGTTGCGTCCCCCAAACTCTGTTCTGGGATAGGATTAAGTGATAACCTCACTGGTATAGAAAGGGTGTAGTACAAGCCACGCACTCCGAAGAGATTCCTTTCTCTGTAAGACAAACCTAGACCAAGGGTGTAGGTCTTGTTTTTTACTCCTTCATCTAACATGATTTGACGATACTCAGTCTTATAGTAAGCCACAGAAGGACCGATGTAAACTGTCTTCCATACAAGGGGAAAGTCATAGAATAGCTCAAGCCCTGCAAAAGAACCCTCGACACCTGAACCGTTTATGGCTCCTGCGAAGGAGGAGGAAAGATGAGCTTCAGTTAACTTAACGTTCATGTGGACGATCCTCAATAAATGATTGTTCGTAAATCTAAGTCCTATTTCACCAGAAAGAGATTGAAACTTATTAAAAGCGGCCTCTCCGAATTCGTAGGCGACGAAGGGATGGAATTTTCGCTCAGTCGGATCAAAGTCCACTTGGGCTTTACCTATTACACCTAGTAATAAGAATAAAATTGAAAGGAAGTACTTGATCATGCTATTCTATTTTTGTTGGTGCTAGATTAGGGATTCTGTAGAAGCGAGACAATCGTCCTTTCGTACGGGTTGTGGCTCAATCAAAAAATCGTACAAAAGTATGAGGTCTGATAATCAGCAAATTAGCACCTATAGAGCTGCTGGTCTGTTCTTCAGCTGGGACTTCTTGCATCTGTGTTCGGAAGCGTTTTTACTTGCTTATGTGAATATTGGACAAAGGAATAAAATCAGATGGCGCTGAAACATTCATAAAAGGTGGAAACAAGTCTTGATTTTTTTGTGACTTGGAGATTAGCCTCGTGAACTATTTTTTATCATCTTTCAGGGGATGTTTATATCCAGGGTACTTCTTTTCCTTTTCATTCATCACCTCAACTTCTTTGTAGCCTACTTCGGGGTCACTGATATTTATTTTTCCAAAGAAGATCTCGTCTTCATGCCAGTAGGACAAACACCATTGATTCGATTCGTCGAATATCACTACATCATCAGAAAAAAACAGCATTTCTGAATTTTTGAGCACCATCTTCCAAGTCATCATCAGAGGCCCAAGTCCGTAATTGGGTAGGACGTAAACCCATTTAGCAAAAGGAATCCCTCGCTTGTAAAGCCATTTTTTTAAAACCTGAGGATCTTCACCAAGAGATATTTGTTCAACGAATTTGAAGTTCTTCTTTTCAAATGGTTGCCAGAGTGGCCCAGTGTGAAAATTAGACGCTTGGAAGTAATTGTAGAGAAAATCTCCAGCTTCCTTATCCAAGAATTTGATTTGATCCTTAAACTCATCGGACAATGAATCGAAGTCTGAAGGTGTTCCAAGACATGTCCAAACATCTGGCCTTTCTACTTCATGTTCTACTATGTTCTGGAAGTCAATCATTTGAACTGTATTTAGTGATCTTAGCTATAGGTTTCATTGCCATAAACGGATTGCACATTAGGATCGTCTATCCCTGAGGTAATTGGGTCACTTCCTTTAACGTACCCTATTATTTTTCCGTTTCTAAGTAAAATATTGAGTCCATTTTCTTCCCATTCTGGATAAAATGTAATAAATCCAAAGCGATGATTCCATATGCTTGGGTATAAGCAAGTTCGGTACTCTGGTTCTCCAATTTTGTCCCAGCAGCTCTGTCTATCGTAAATTTCGTAGAGTTCTTGTTGACCTTTTTTATTTAGCTCAAGATATTCTTGTGGTGTCATTTCTCCTGTTTCATACTTTTTCTGATCTTCAAACGAGGCATATGACCAAATTTTCGAATTCCCATTAAAGCACTTCCACACTATTTCTTGAATTGATTCCAAATGAATTGCTTCCAAGCTTAGTAGGTCATTAGCAATGTCAATTATTCTATCCGTAATTCCATTTTCATCATCAGTGTCCTCCTCTTCTTCAGGAACTACCTTCAGGTCGACCTTTTTATCAAAGACATTGCTATGCAGCCGAATCACAAATTCCTCTTCTTCCTGATTTACTACCGCATTTTGTGTGAAGACCTCCTTGCTTATCATAATAACGACGTCTATTTGAATCTAAGATTGATCAGCAAGCTAAGCTTTTTCCTCTTTTTTTGGACGATTATGACCTCTATCCTCTTCGGGATAGTTGTCAATCCTTACATCTTTTACAAATTAAGTCGCCTTTCTACATTGCTAGTCAAAGTAACTATTTTGTTGAAAACTTGAAGAGTGTATTTGATCTATATATTTCATCGGGGTCAAGTCTTGTCGTCGGAAAAGAACCTTCGTTGGGACTATTGGGATAGTGTTGGGTCTCCAAGCAAAGTCCGCTTCTAGGTGGATAGAAGCCGCCACCCTTGGCAGGCAAGGAAGCATCTAGAAAATTTCCAGAATAAAACTGAACGCCTGGCTCGTCTGTGAAAATCTCGAGAAATCTCCCACTTTCAGCATGATAGACTGATGCTGCTAAGGGCATTTCCTGGCCGCCACCTTTATTTAATACCCAGCAATGGTCAAAACCTGATCCTCTTTCTATCTGCTCGTGGACAGCATTGATATCCTGATCGATCATTTTTGATTTCCTAAAGTCAAAAGGGGTACTTTCCACACTAGCCAATTCAGCTGTCGGTATCAGTCCTTCATCTACTGGTAGATATCGATCGGCATTGATATGTAATAAATGATTTCCGATGTTCTTCGAAAAATCACCACTGAGATTAAAGTAACTATGTTGTGTGAGATTGACTACGGTCGACTTGTCAGTGCTAGCTTCGTAGGCAACGGCCAGCGTATTGTCTTGACGAAGGGTGTAAGTGACCTTGACCATTAGATTACCAGGGTAACCTTCTTCACCATCCTTACTTAGGTAGCTTAATTCTAGAATGGCAGCATCATGTTCTGTTTTCGTAAGCGCTTTCCAGATTACTTTATCAAATCCAAGGGGACCGCCATGGAGGTGATTGGCTCCATTATTCGTGGCTAAACTGTACTCTTGGCCATCAATAGCAAAATTACCCTTGGCTATCCTGTTTCCATATCTGCCTACAATGGCTCCAAAGTAGGGACTGCTAGCGATATACTGTGCTAGTGAATCGTATCCCAAGACAATGTCCTCCAAAACACCTGACTTATTGGGAATGCTTAAATGCGTGATGATACCTCCATATGTGATGACGGACATTTCAATCGTACCATTTTTCATAATGTATTGATCGACTTGTTCTCCTTTCTCATTGGTGCCGTAGAAACCTTTCTCTATACTTGTTTTGCTTTTTTCGACTGATCTTTCCTGATTTGTGCATTGAGAATTAAATATGATCAGCGCTAGCAGAAGCAGGGGAAAGGGCATTTTGTTAAGTGAGTTTTCAATCATAAAATGTTTCTTTTAATTTTTAAATAAGTGAAAGTAGACTTCATTTGTCCGCATCTGATTTTCAAAGTCACGAAGGCGAGTGCTTTCATCTATTACTAAGATTTCTATGTCAAAAATCTTAGCGAAGTCCTCGAAGTAGGATGTAGTCAATGCTTGTGTATAGACCGTATGGTGGGCGCCCCCTGCCAGCATCCATGCCGTTGCAGATACTTCCAGCTTAGGCCGCGCCTGCCACAACACTCTGGCAACTGGTAAGTGCGGTAATTCTTCTGTGATTTCTTCCGCCTCGACTTCGTTAACAATCAATCGTAAACGATTGCCGACATCAATCAAGGAGGCATTCAACGCAGGCCCAGGTGCCCCATCGAAAACCAATCGTACGGGATCATTTTTGCCCCCAATACCCAAGGGATGAATTTCGCAAGAAGGCTTTCCACTAGCTATCGATGGACAAATTTCAAGCATGTGCGAACCCAAAACGTAGGAATGACTAGGTGCAAAATGATAGGTGTAATCTTCCATAAAAGAACTTCCTCCTTGTAGTCCAATTGACATGACCTTGGCAACTCTTAAGAGGGCGGCTGTCTTCCAATCTCCTTCCGCTCCAAACCCGTAGCCATTTTCCATCAATCTCTGAATGGCGATCCCAGGCAATTGTCTGAATCTGCCCAAGTTTTCAAATGTATCTGTCAGAGCAGAGAATCCGCCTTCTTCTAAAAATGAGCGCAAAGCCAATTCGATTTTCGCAGCTTCCACCAATGCGTGGTGTTGCTCACCGCCTTTCTTTAAGGTATCCGATAGCTTGTATTCACTTGCGTAGATATCCAAGATTTCACCAATTGCGCTTCCAGAAATTCCGGCAATCCGATCTGTGACATTTGAAGTATCATACCCATTGACAGAAACACCAAGCTTGAATTGAGCCTCTACCTTATCCCCTTCTGTTACAGCAACTTCGCGCATATTGTCCCCAAGACGTGCAACTTTTAGGTGGCGCATCTCATCACAGCCCAAAGCCACACGACTCCAAGCTCCAATTTGCTGGTGTACTTTTTCATTCTTCCAATGGCCAACAACAATTTTTCGATTCTTTCTGATCCTAGAGAGAATGTGAGCGAATTCTCTATCGCCATGTGCCGATTGGTTGAGGTTCATGAAATTCATATCAATATTTGCCCACGGAATTTCGGCATTGAATTGTGTATGAAGATGACAAAGCGGCTTGTTTAAAATTTTTAAACCTTGGATCCACATTTTCGCGGGCGAAAAAGTATGCATCCAAGTGATGATGCCAATACAATTCCTTGAGGCGCTAGCTTCAATACAGATATTGGTGATCTCACTAGGTGTGGTTACAGTTGGTTTCCATTCGATGTGAATTGGGATGTGAGGTGAGGCATCCAAGGCACCAGTGATTGCCTTAGCATTGCTGGCGACTACGGCTAATGTTTCATCACCATACAAGTGCTGACTTCCCGTCACAAACCAGATTTCTTTTGAAGATATTTTCATTTTTGGTTTTATCTATATCATTTATTACTGACCATAGTAGGAATTGATCCCATGTTTTCTTTCATAGTGTTTTTTGATCAAAGAGGACTTCAGGCGGTCTGCATTAGGATTGATCTGAAGTGTGAGGTATGCCATTTCGGCCACCTTCTCCATCACCTTGTTATTATAGACAGCCTTGGCCGCAGACGTACCCCAGGAAAATGGCCCGTGACTGCCCACCAAGATCATTTCCACTTCTTCATAACTTAATTCTCTATTAGCAAAGCATTCTAAGATTTGAATACCTGTATTATGTTCATAATTGCCTTCAATCAAGTGATCCTCCATAGGTGGTGTGCATGGGATATCTTGAGTTAGATGGTCAGCATGTGTAGTCCCAAAAATAGGAATGTCCATTTGCGCTTGGGCCCAGGACACTGCAAAGGTGGAATGTGAATGCGCAATTCCTCCCAGATTTTTCCAATTTCTATAGAGATGACTATGGGTTTTTGTATCAGAAGAAGGTTTGAGTTTTCCTTCAATTATGTTATTTTCAAAATCCAAGACCACCATATCCTCTGGTCTCAATTCCTGATAGGGCAGGCCACTTGGTTTAATGGCGAAAACTCCCTTGCTTTGGTCTGCAGCACTCACATTTCCGAAAGTGTAGACCACCAATCCGAGCTTATTGAGTTCCATATTGGATTCGTAACTTTCGTCCTTCAGTGTTTTATACAATGACATTTTTTACTTTTATTTAGGACAATTTCTCCATGGTGTACAAGGTCACTCGCACACACTAGGAGGTGTTTTTCTCTACAAAATCACATAGTGTCTTGTAGGAATTATATAATAAGTTGTATTCCTCTATAGTATGAGCTTCCGGAAAGTATTCTGCCTCAAAGTCACTCCCCATCGCTTGCGCTGCACTAATCACATTGTCGTAGATACCTGCTGCTGTTGCTGCATAAATCGCTGCACCTAGGGCTGGAGCTTGGTCGGAGCTAGCCACCTTGACTGGCATATTGAGCACATTGGCCAAGGTCTGCATAATAAATGGTGACTTGCGTGCAACTCCACCAATGCCTATGACGCTATCTATTTTAATATCCTGTTCGATAAAATGTTCTACGATCATCTTAGAACCAAAGCAAATAGCATTGACCAAGGCTTTGAAAATATGTGGTGCTGTCGTTCCTAATGATAAACCTGAAAGAGCACTTTTTAGCGCTTGGTTGGCATAAGGCGTTCTGCGGCCGTTCACCCAATCGAGGGCAGTTGGAATCGCCTCAGAAAGGTTAATTTGTGCCGCTTGATCACTAAGTTCTCTGATGAAATTGTTTTCGATTTCT
>CAZMYK010000195.1:0-7072 GCA_964570435.1 uncultured Saprospiraceae bacterium
ATATCAAACCAAGTACTTCTAGCTTTCCACCTGGCAACGGTAGAACTGGGTCTAGCAATTTGTTTTTTCATTCTACCAAAAAATAAGACCAATGTCAACAGATGACATTCAATAAAACAGGTATGGTGAAATTTTCCCTCAAAGACCTTTAAGCCCTATGAGGGAGCAATTTCCTGAGATGAGAAAAGTAAGACATTTAGCTCTATTTCTGAACATCCTTACACTAGACTATTAAGTCATGAATTTAGGTCAAGTCCTGCCTAATCCGGCTTGCAAGCAACTACAATGTAATCGTCCACAAAGCCAAAATTTTCAACTTCTTGCTCTGAAAAGCCATTTGAGTACTTAAGCAAGTCCACTTCAAAGCCGACGATTTCCAGTCGATCTTTGATGTCCATGCCATACCATCTCACGTGGTCCCATTGTCCAAAATGCTTTGCCCTTTCTTTAGGAGATACAATACTCACATCTTCGTATGTTTCATTGTGTTCTTCTCTAATCGGGACAGTAATGATAGCCCTTGCACCAGGCTTCAGCACCCTGAACATCTCTGCAATAGCAGATCCATCATCAGGAATGTGCTCCAGAACATGGTTAGCAACAATAAGGTCAAAGCTTGCATCCTGGTAACTTAAGCTCGTAAGATCTAGCTCTTCAATGTCTTTATGATAAGAATAACCATCTGTACCTTTGTCACCGGGAACGTAGTCAATATTATTAAGTTGAGAAAGTGCATCGAAGAATGAAACAGAGGGAGAAGTATGTAGCAACCTCAGCTCCTTTGTCATGATTCCTTCCACATGAAGTAGATAATGCCAGACCAAACGGTGCCGGCTCATTGCACCATTAGTTGGAGTAACTTTATAGGGGCCCATCTTAAGAAACTGCTTAAACTCGCGATCTGCGATGGGGCAATAGACACTTGGTCTTCGAGATCTCATAAAGATCATTTGGCAAAAGTATATCAGGCGCCAGATCAGCTTTTTTAAAACCGTCTTTATCCCATAAGGAATTATCCTAAGACCAATGTTGAGAATGGATTGTATCATATTGTTTCCATTCGAACATGAAGGTGTCTACATTCTATTGCTAAATCCTGTATACTCAAGTTGCTCCTTTTGTCCTTAAAAGTGCTTGAACTCACAAAGTTACAATGTTTTGTCATTTTTTGAAATGCAATAGCTCTCGAACACTAAGCAGTGCAAATCCTTCAAGGAAAATCTTAACAGAATGTCCTTAGACGTTAAATAAAAGTCAAAGCTTATTGCAATCACTTATAAAAAAGGGAAAACCGGCTTTCTTTAATAAACTTAAAGTCAGATCGATGCATAAATACATCCCAATTTTTCTATTGCTCCTCCTCTCTTCTTGCTCAACTTCAAAGATTGTCAGACTCTCGACAGAGGGAAGTTCACTTCCTGAAAAGTTCAGCAAGGAATTGTCTTTCGAATATAGAGCGGGTCACATCTATGTTGATGTTCTGCTATCTGGAAGAAACCATACCTTCCTTTACGATACTGGTTATGATCTTACCACCCTGGATAAGAACATGATCAATGAAATTACATTTGTCCCACTTAGAAAAATGAAGACATCAGGTAGTTCCTTCGAAGACCACAAAATTCAATATGGCTTCCTTTCTCAATTGACGATTGCAGAAGTCACGTATCGAAATATTGGTATCGGTTTGCAAGATCTATCACATATAAAATCACCCTTTCCCGACCATCGAAAAATTAGTGGAATCATCGGTGCAAATGTGCTACGAAAGGCTTTTTGGCAACTCAATTATCAAGATAGAATCCTTAAATTTTCCGACGATATTGCCAACCTCGATCTAGGCAATGAGTCAATCAGTCTTCCTATCAAAGCCAAAACCAAGTCCGCTTGGGGGAATACAAGAACTCCTGTCCTGATAGATGGTCGCGAAATCCCTTTCGTATTTGACACTGGTTCATCAGGCAGATTTACTGCTAATTTTGAATTGTTGAGACAACTTGAAATTGGCCAAAAAATCAGAAACGAAGGGGCAAGGCCCATCCTAGTTAGGGATCTAAACCTTGGAGAAATAGAACTGCCTAACGAAGAAATCTCAATGGAAAATGGTGTTGGCTATCTCATTGGAAATAGATTCCTTGAAGACTATATGGTCACTATTGATTGGCAGAATGAGACCTTGTACCTTTGTCCAAATCGCAATGAATCCGAATAAAACTTATCGAAACTTCCTGTGTTTTTTCTTTCCTATCTTATTTTTGTTCGCATGAATTTCCATCCACTTTCAGCTAATCCACATCGTCTATGAAAATATGCCTTGCTCAGACTATGTCTTTCAGAGGTAAGATTGATAAAAACATTAGAAATCACAGATACTTTGTGAAGCAGGCTATCAGGCTAAAGTCAGACCTGCTTTTGTTTCCTGAGCTTTCCATCACCAACTATGAACCTGATTTAGCCAGTGACTTGGCAACACACTTAGAAGATGAGGTCTTCGATGAATTTCAAGCCTTAGCCAACGAAGGCGAAATCACGATATGTCTAGGAATGCCGTTGAGAACTGAGCAAGGCATACACATCGGTATGCTAATTTTCCAAGCAGAAAAGCCTCGAACGTACTATGCCAAGCAGGTTTTGCACAAGGATGAGGAAGGCTATTTTGTGTGTGGTGATCAGCATAGAATTGTACAAATAAAGGATCAGAAAGTTGGCTTAGCGATTTGCTATGAGTCCTTGCAAGTTGAACACTTCAAAGGTGTCAAGGAGCTGGGCGCTAGCATCTATCTAGCTAGTGTAGCCAAGTCTGAGGGTGGAATTGAAAAAGCATTCGCTTACTTTCCGAGCCTAGCTGAAGAATACAAGACACCGATCTTGATGTCCAATGCAATTGGCTCTGCTGACAATTTCATAAGCATGGGAAATAGTGCTGTATGGGATAATAAGGGTAAACTGCTAGGACAACTAGATTCCTCTAATGAAGGCCTATTGGTCTATGACGCTAGGAATCAAAGCATGGAAACCCTACAATTGGAATTCAGAAAAGGGACTTTGTCTGACCTTGATGAATTATATCTTCTTTACAAAGAAGGACGTCTTGCCTTAGACCAGCAAGGCATCTTTCAGTGGAACGACATTTATCCAGGCAGGACGACAATAAGTGAGGACTTAGCAGCTGGCGACCTCCACCTGCTTACATTTGGACATGAGATCATAGGCAGTGTTGTTCTAAATGACGAGCAATCACCACAGTATAAAAGCATTAATTGGGAAATGAAGGAAGGTCGAGTGTTAGTGATCCACAGATTAGTAATTCACCCCAAATATCATTCTCTTGGTTATGCCACAAGAATGATGGACTATAGTGAAGCCTATGGCGAGAAGCAGGGCTACTCAAGCATCAGATTGGATGTCTATACTAAGAATCCAATAGCAATCAGATTCTACAAAAAGCGATATTATCAACTTCGTGGCGATGTTGAATTCGCAGGAAGAAGCTATCCTTTCCATTGTATGGAGAAGCGTATTAAAAGTGCTTAAAATACTCTATATCACCCTTTAGAATCTTCTGTTTTATGAGATTGGAAATAGTGTGACTGAGGTCTTAGGTTATTTATTTTTCCCTATCATTATGTTCTTAACAAGTCACTCCTACTGAATCTAAAATCACTATGACTGACTATGAATTGAACATTCGACTAGCATTTATGGTGGGGATTTTCCTCATCTCGGCGATCTTGTTTTTACTATTTTATTTAAGCTGGCGGAGGAAACCTTCGCTTCTATGGCTTAGCCTCTATTGCTTTTCCCATCCGATCAAAAGTCTGTTCAAGCCATACCAAAATCTACTGCCTGCAGACTTCATTCTGCCCTATCAAACTCATGCTGTCTCGCAAGCAATAGTAGTCCTCGGAGGTTTTTGCCTGATTGGATTTATTCTTTGGGAACTCGACTTAAAAAAGAGAAAACTCTGGATCCTATGCTATGGTCTATTTTGTATTCTCTCCTATTTTGTGCTGAGCGACCGCCTTTATAGCGATTCACTCATCGTCCTCGGAATTGGTCTTTCGATCTATGGAGTAGTTCTGGGCCGGAAGGGAGCCTGGTGGATGCTGGTGGGTATGGCAGGATATACAACTCTAAACTATTTAGGCCATGCCGATATCTTAGGCTTTGCATATTTTATGGGAATTATATTTTTTATCATTTGTATGTTGGCTTCGACTGGTAGAAATATTGCAGATGAAATGCGGAAGCAGCAGGAGGCTGTTCTAAGAGCAACGACCTTAGAAAATCAACTCTTAAAGACCACTATCCAGCCACACTTCGTCTTTAATTCACTTACGGCACTGCAAGAACTCATCGAACAGGATTCAGAAAAGGCCTCGGATTTCGTGGAGAAAATCGCCATGGAATTTCAACTTATTACCAAAGTATCGAGCAAAAATTTAATTCCCCTGGAGGAAGAAATCAAGCTCTGCAATATCCATCTCAGAATAATGGAGTACAGAAAAGGTGGTCAATTTCGCCTTGAAGTAGACGGTATCACTGGCGATGAAAAAATCCCACCCGGCATTTTCCACTCCTTGGTTGAAAACGGAATTAGCCACGGATATAGCACTAAGAAGGAAGGCTACTTTAAGCTAAGCAAGGTCAAAAACCAAGAGGTCACCACCTATAGCTTGTTCAATGATAGTCAGATAGAAGAGCATACAGTCAAAGAAGGTACAGGTATACGCTACGTCAAAGCCGCACTGGCCGAACACTTTGGTAGCCAAGCCACAATGACTTATGGATTTGTAAATGGGGGCTGGGAAGTCAAGATCATAGTAAAGGAATAAGGACTAATGAAAATCAATATCCTAGTAGTCGAAGATGAGGTCCTAGTTGCACAGAGAATGGAGCGGCTGATCAGGTCATCCGATGTAATCAGTCTTGGTAGGCTAAGTGTTAAATCAAATCTACCTCAAGCACAGGACTTTCTTCGTAAGCATACCATAGACCTACTATTGCTCGACTTGAATTTGCAGGGTAAGGATGGCTTTTCCCTCTTGAAAGACTCGGTTAGCAAGTCCTTTCAGACGATTATTGTCTCTGCGCATTCCGAAAAAGCTATTTCGGCTTTCGAATACGGGGTATTGGACTTCATTCCCAAGCCATTTAACAAAGAAAGAATTGACAAGGCCTTAAGCAGGCTAACAGATGCTACCTATAGAGCGAAGAACCCAGTTAAGTACTTAGCTGTGCTCAAACGGCAAAGACTAGAACTGATCCAAGTTGATGAGATCAAATACTTGAAAGGCGCAGGCAATTATTCTGAAATCTACTTGCAAAATGGTGACCTGGAAGTACACGATAAGTCACTACATAATTTGATCTTGCTGCTGCCACCCAATTACGAACGTGTACACAAGTCATACATTGTCAACATGGAGCTAGTGGCATCTATTTCCTACCAATATGAAATATCCCTGATCGATGGAAGTAAGATTCCAATAAGCAGAAGCAGGTACCATGAGATAAAGACCAAGTTGGCCTAGACTACCGCCATTCACATGGCTATAGAACCATTGCCATTTTATCATGCGCAATCCTTGCCACTTATTCCTAATTTTCTCTTGCACAAATAAATTCAGGTATCATGGCAAAGATTTTCACAAGGAGAGATTGGATCCTTTCTACATCGATGGCTAGCCTCTCCTACCCCATCATCCAATCATTATATTTAGGAAACTCCGAAGAAAGAGGTCGTGCCCAAAGTCCTCAAATCAAATTGAGCAGTAACGAAAATCCATACGGTCCGTCAGAAAAAGCAAAGAAGGCCGTTTTGGAAAGCCTTTCGAAAGGAAATCGATACCCAAATAAACTGCGGGAGATCTTAAAGCAGCAGCTTGCAGAAAAGGAACATTTAACAACAGACCACGTGCTTATTTCAGCTGGATCTACTGAGATTCTAAACGTTTTAGGGACCTGGCTTCATGAGAAAAAAGGCGACTTTGTAACCACAGAGAATACCTTTCCAATTCTGATGTTGTGTGCTGAAAATGGTGGGATTAGTTGGTCCAGGGTAGCTCTTGATAGCACATTCAAAGTCGACCTCGCCAGCTTAAATAAGAGCATCACCAAAAATACCGCAGCGGTGTATATTTGCAACCCAAATAATCCTACAGGGACTTCCTGTTCTCCCTCATCTCTGGAGGATTTCTGTAAGCAATTGGATCCCAATGTGGTCGCCATCATTGATGAAGCTTACATAGAATATACAAGTGGGGATCTTAGAAACTCTATGGCTAAATTGATCCATGACCACCCCAACATTATAATTGTCAGAACTTTCTCGAAGATATATGGCTTGGCCGGCATGCGTATTGGTTATGCCCTTGCTGATCCCTCCCTAATCAATCAACTGAAAAAGCACTATTTGATATCGGAATCGTGTGTTAGTTCTGCGTCCTTGTCAGCAGCTATCGCTAGTCTTGATGACCAAAATTTCGTCACAAGCAGCTTCGAAAAGAACAATAGTACTCGAAAATATATTACTGATCACTTCGATGATTGGGAAGTTAAATATGCAGAATCAAGTAGCAATTTTATCTACTTTCCAATCGACCAATTTCAGCTAAAGGGTGGTAGCTTCCGTAAGGCCATGGCGAAGAATGCAATCCTCTGCCCACCCTTTGGCCAGGATAAATCTAATTATTCAAGGATGACCATAGGTACCCAAGACGAAATGGAGAAGGTCATCTCTGTGATGAATAAACTTATTTAATCATTTAAAATAAACGTTAAAGATGAAAATTATTTTTTCTGCCTTATTGCTTTGTCTTGTCACCACCCTTGGTGCTCAATCCGAAGACTACCTAGCAGTGTCAAAAACCATTAACTATTACCTCGAAGGAGGCACAAATAGCGATTATAATACTCTAATTAAAGCCTTCCACACCGACGCAGAGGTAAAGTTTATCAATGATCAGAAGGAGCTGCAGTCCAAAAAGGCTAGTGATTTCTTTGGCGGCATGAAAATAGGGCCAAAGTCGAATAGAAAGACTCGAATAGCAAACATCAACATTTCAGGCAC
>CAZMYK010000196.1:0-7051 GCA_964570435.1 uncultured Saprospiraceae bacterium
TACAGTTGCAGTTGATGGACATGTTATAGCTGGTACGATCGGAGTAGAATCCTCCACATCGATATTTAAATCACAAGATCCTTGCTCGGTGCCATTACTAACGTAAACCGTTGTCGCCATGATACCCAGCATATTAGCATCTAAGGCTAGGGAGTTCATGGTAGGATCCATGTCACTAAACGAAAAAGTAATTGTACCTTCTGGGCAGGTAAGTGTGGCTGCCAGTGGAAAATCATCCGGTAAGGAATACTCACCTGTGCAGGCTCCCATAAGATCAATGGTTGTGTCCTCACAAACATCTGTAAATGTAGGAGCGACATCTGTCACTATAACGGTGAAAACGCAAGTTTCCATTCCATCTACAATAGTAACTTCGGAAACACCATAATTAAAGGCCGCTCCAGAAAGCATGTCGATACCAATAGGCATGGCTTCTTCCGTTGCTCCAGTAGAAGTGTAAGTCGCCGCTACAGAAGCTGTTATAGCTGGCGCTGCCATAAATGAGGCAGTACATGCAGCATCATCATCTACTAGGAGGGAGATAAAGCCGTCTGGGCAATTCATGATCTGACTGTAGGCGCAGATCGTAATCAATGATAGTGTCAAACTAGCAAAAACACGTCTAAGGTGTTTGTTCAATGTAGATCGTAAGGATCGATTCATGAGAATAGTTTAGTTAGGTGATTTCAATGGGTCATCTAGCATAACCCGTTAAAAAATTATTATTCTCTTATCCAAAAGCAAAATTCAGACCAAACACATAGTGAAAATATTACATCTATAAAATGTATATGTATATTTTACTATTAATCAATTACTTAAATCTATTATTTTTTTTTAATTTATTTTAATTCCTAATATGATGCTGGTATAGCGATAAAAAAAAGGAGCCGAATGAAATTCATCCGACTCCCTATTACTCATGAATAGTAATAACGCCTGAAGGCCTCTAATCCAGAAGGATCATCTTCCTACTTGCGCTTTCTTTTCCAAATGTAAGTTGGTAGTAGTATACTCCACCAGCTCCCAATTCCTTATTCTTGATCGAAATGGTGTTAGCACCCTTTTCGAATTTGCTGCTAATTTCTTTAACAAGCTTCCCTGTCACATCAAATACCTGGAAATAGGCATTGCCTGCTTCTGGAAGTACGAAGGAAACGCTCGTTTGATTGTCAAATGGGTTAGGACTGTTTTGAGACAAACTAAAGTCGCTTGCTCCAGAGTCTCTAAAATCAAGATTGATTGCCATTTCTGCCAAATCCTTATCATATGCCTCACCCTTCATCAAATCATTATCAATCGAAATGAAGTCACTAAGGTTTCCACTTGACTTTGAATCAAATACCAAGGTGAATAATACTTGGTCTGCATCAATAGCTTTCAATTCCGTTTCATTCCAACTTAATGACAAGCTTCCTTCCGTTGATCCGAAGTTGCCATCATTGATTGCAATGGCATCGCCTTCGATCGCTCTAAATTCTAATTGACCAGGATCAAAACTTAATCCAAACTGTAATCCGTAAATTTCATATAGATCACCTGCAAGAACATCAATACTAAGTTCACTTCCTGCTTCCACTTTTTGATCGTCTAAGACAAGAGACATTGAATTATTGCTCCTCTTAGAAGCATGACCCTTGATACTAGCAGAAACAGAGCCATTCACATCACCAATCTTCACACCAACAAAGTTCTGATTATACATTGCATGGTTAAGGTTAACCACATCTACGCTTTCAGAGAATGGGAACGGATTACTTGAGTCAGCAAATTCGAATCCATAATCAACGTACCTCCATGAATCATTTTCAGGAAGTCGATCATCATTGTAGAGACCCAATATCAACTTTCTCAATTGAAGAAGATCGACCGCACTAACCTTTTCATTTCCATTCACATCTGCCGCGATCAACTTATATGGCGAATCTAGTAATGTGATTCCTAGGATATGTCTTTGAATTAGTACGATGTCAAGAGTTGTTACTCCCTTTCTAGCATCTGCTTGATTGTTAGCTGTCAATTCATAGTTTGCACCCTTTGGCAGACCATTGAATGTGTAGCTACCTTCATCTGATGTCACCTGATATCTTGGGAATTCAGGATGGTTAGACATAATACTTACATCTACACTTTCTAAAATCTCACCTTCTTCTGTAGCAACATTTCCAGTAATCATTGCGGCTCCGCCTAAATCTAAGTCAGGGCAACAATCGAAATTGTCATTCAATGTGAGAGAAGCATCACAGAAGTCATAAACTCCGTCCTCATCTACAAAGTATACTCTAATCTCCACCACGTGTGTGACACCATTTTCAATATACTCACAACCAAATGTCCAATTCGGCATCGCCATAGCAAGGGCATCGTCTACGCTTAGGTCATCTTCTAGGTCTGCAGGGTCTTGATAAATATCTTGGTAAGGAATCATTAGCACAGTGATGCTGTCATCGCAATCATCGAATCCATCGACTGCAAAATCACTGGCCCAAAATTCCACCTCGCAACCGTATTGCTCATCCATCACAGCGCTCGAAAGGCCAAGGTGACAATAAGGAGTAGGTGCCTTAGACTGCTTCTCTACAGTGATTTCTTGGATACACACTTCATAATTTCCACAACCATCGTAGGCTATCCACTTAATGGAATGGGTCCCGATTGGTAAGCCACCATCAATAGTTGCAGCATTAAATGTATTTCCTTCAGCAAAAGCATCACCTCCAGGAATATCATATATTCCGGTATTTCCTAAGTCTACTGCGTAGGTAATACTGATAAGGTCATCTGAAGTGCAATCGTCGCTTGCGTCCATCGTGAAGCTATCATAGTTAGCATCACAGTCAGTTGTTTCCACAGTGACATCATCACATGTCAAAACAGGAGCATCCGTATCAAAAATATCGTATTCTACATATAATTCGTAGTATCCATTTGCATTAACAAAAGGATCTATCTCATCATCTATTTCAAAGTTCTCATCAAAGAAGCATTGGTCAATAACTTCCCAGTGCGCAAGAATTTTAACACACGCACCGCCAGCAAAGTTGAAGGTATCAAGCGTTAGGTTGATGCCCACTTCTGTACAAAGTCCATCTCTATCGATAAGGGGTTCTAGAATATCCACTGATCCACATTCAGTAATTTGAATCGGTGTTACGAAGGGTTCAAGTAAGTCAGAAGGGTCACACCAATCATAGTTAGCATTCGCCTCGGCAGTACCTGCTTCAAATGCAATTCTATCGCAGGAAAGCAAGTTATCTTGGTCTCCTACGATGTCTATAGTCTGTGTACAGCTCGCTTGACCATTTGAAGTAGTCACTGTGAAGCCCCTCTGTACTGATCCTACCAAACACACCTCATCCATTTGTGAAACAAAGGTCTGGTTATCAATCATACCACACGTCGAATTAGAAAAGGCTGCTCCGAACCTGGTTTCCAACTTTGTGATGTCTTCATCACTAAGTTCAGTATCCAGTAGTTCGCTGAATGCAACAAACTCAATACAATCTATTTCTCTAGCCGGTGGGCAATTTATAGTTGGTGCAAGTTTGTCCTGAACATTAACTATAACCATCGCTGTATTACAGTTATCATCGCCATTCATTTCTGGTACACCATCTTGGTCACCATCATCACAAACCATGAAAACCACCATCTGTTCTTCCTCTAAGTCCATACAGCAGAAGTGTATTTCCTTATGGAAGTCGTTAATTTCATCTTTTTCTGTATCAGGATCACCATCGAAGTCGACACAGGCTGTATCCATCCTCCTCACCCAGTAATCAATCGGACCACATCCATCGAAAGATCCATCATCAAAGGTTGAAGCATGAACCTTCGTGTGTCCATCTTCACTTTGGTTGTTAAGAGTAACTACCGTAAACTCATCTGCTACAACGTTAGGAGGCAGGAGGTCTACAATCGTCACAAGACCAGTATCAGCGGCTATATTTCCACAACAATCTTCGGCGTATGCAAAAAGCATAACTTCCTCTCCTACTGTGGTTAAAGCATTATCTGCCACATAAACAGTATTCGCAACTGGGTCATAAGTTCCTCCAGTGACACCCCATGTATAGGTGATTTCCGTACTGCAATTGTCCCCAGCTTCAACGGTAGGAAGGTATATAGTTGCCCCGCACCCCCATAAGTCTGTGCTGACTGTTAGGTCAGGAACACCTATTGTAAATTCGGGTGCAATGGTATCTGCAACCTTAATAATTTGCTGATGAATTAATGTATTCCCTGTACACCAATCAAAAAGATCCCAAGTACGAAGGACTTTGTATGATCCACTGCTTTGAGCGCAATCTTCTTCACATATATCTATAATTAAGTCTTCGTAAAAGGAGAAAATAGTTCCGCATGTTCCTACTCCACCCGGAGCACCTGTACCAATGAGGTCTCCATTGTCGAAAGGTGATGGCACAATACGGCCATCAGCTCTAACGATTGTATCGAATACTATCCCTGCATCAGAGCATGATAAAGGTGGATTAGATGATACACCATTGTCGTTTATTCCAGTATGTACTGCTATTCCATCCCAGTGAGGAGGAAGCAAGGCACTTATGAGGCTTTCTCTTTCGACTGAAATGGTCTGCGTACATGCAGCACCCGTATTTCCTGCACCATCAACGGCAAAGAATCGTCTAGAAATGACAGTTTGAAATGCACCAGCACACATATTATTAACAGCGGCATCGTTGAAAAAGATTTCAATATCACTGCAACCTGTCCCAACTAATGTGGGAACTCCAGTAGCTGAAGTATCTTGTGGTGCAGTACATGCGACTGTAACATCAACAGGACAAGTTATCGCTGGGCCGATTTTATCTTCAATATTGACAACTCCCCAACAAGAGTTGTTACCATTGATATCTCTTACAGTAACATCAAAGGACTGTCCTACGTGCTCATCGGTAAATGTGATGGTAGGTCCTGCAGTAGGTACTCCTTTGATGCTTACAAAGAGTTCAAGTAACGTAGGATCTAAACAAACGTTACCAGTCAATAAGGTAGGCACCGTAAGAATACCTTCGCAATTCTGATCGATTGAAACATTCAATTCTCCAATACAGTTAAGTTGAACCCCTACATCTGTACTTTCTGAAACGGTTACAACAAAGCTACATTCGACAGGAGCTCCTGCGCCATCTGTAATACTAAAGCTGTATGGATAACTACCAGGAGGTAGTGAAGTTCCGCTTGGCGCACCTGTTCCCATAAGCATTTCGTCACAAGGGACAATCTCTCCGAGGTCATAAACAAAAACAAACTCGCAACCTGGGGCTACAGCTACATCCATGTCGGTAGGACATGATGCAAACGACGGAACTCTTGAGTCTTCTACCAATACCTCTATATCACAAGTTGCGGTATTTCCAGACTTTTGGACGAAGACCGTATGTCCTGGAGGAACTCCAATATCAGTCTGATCTAGTAATAGAACCTGCTCTCCCATTCCATCGAATGAAAAACTAACTACTCCAGTTTCACACATAGATGTTCCACTCACATCATTAATTGTAACCGGGTCTGGAAGGACAACACTATCCATACACCCTTCAGAATTTGCGAGGTCAACAGTAATGTCATCACATATATCAACTGGAATCTCTGGATCCACGGTTACAACGAGGGCTACAGTACATTCATCCATCATACCACCGCTTTCTCCAACGATTACTATCTGGGTCACCCCAAAGTTGAAAAGTGTAAAGGCACCTCCCGTCTCTAGATTAGTTATTGGCAACAAAGCCATTGCACTACCATTTATTGTAGCACCAGATGAATAGAAGCTAATGGTAGCTCCCATAATTGGCATACCCATAGCATCTTCTAAGGTAATTCCATCAGCTGAAAAAGTTCCTGAACAGACGTTAGCGTCAGTTGTCACATTGACAATTTCGCTGGGACATCCTGCTAGGGAGACTTGAGCTACACTAAGCTGGGAAAAGCATAGCAAAGTGACGAGTGCGCAAAAACTGCGCATACTTAAGATCGGTCTTAAGATACGATTCATGAGATAAGTTTTGGTTCTAAAAAAAACCATTAAGTGGATTGCACCACTCAAAAGTTAGTTATTATCATTCTTTGAATAATAAGACACGATTTAACCTTATTACCCAAGCCAAAATTACTGATAGAATAGCGTTCTTCAAAGGATTTGGGATCAGCTACTGCCCCTAATTGAACATAATTTTATACTACATATATAGTCTTGTAGTCAGCAGTGTATTAAACATTATTATATTCTTCTATCTGTTAAAACGATATGTAAATTTTTGTCTTAACGGACACAATATTTTGCAAAAAAGGCACTTTTCCATGCGAAAAAGTGCCTTTTTATATTAAAACTAATTAATATATGTTACCTTGTCTTTTCTGTTTTATTGCTTAATATGCTTTTGCAAAAAGCACTCTTTGAATTGATTTTTTTCCACTAAAAACACAAAGTCCTTCTTCTGTTTCTCCTTCCAAAGGAATACATCTGAGTGTGGCCTTCGTTTTTTCTTTTATTGCCAATTCCGTTTCAGTTGTGCCATCCCAATGTGCCAATATGAATCCTCCCTTTGATTCTAAAACTTCTTCGAATTCTTCCATACTATTCACAATGCTAGTCCGGTCCTCTCTAGCTTGCTTTGCTCTTGCCAGCAGGTTATCTTGAATGTCCACTAGTAATTGCTTAATCTGCTCGCCGATTCCTTGACGAGAGAGGTTCATTTTCTCTTTGGTATCTCGTCTAGCTACTTCCACTTGATTTTTTTCTAAATCTCTAGCACCTATTCCGATTCGTACAGGGACACCAAGCATTTCATATTCGGCAAACTTGAATCCCGGGCGCTTTTTCTTATCATTGTCTACCTTGACTGAAATACCTAATCCCTCTAGCTCAGCCTTTATTTTCGCGCACTCTTCTTTCAATACTCCATTCGGCTTAGGGATTGGGATGATTACAACTTGAATCGGTGCTAACTTAGGAGGCAAAACGAGACCCTCATCATCTGAATGTGTCATTATTAGGCCACCAATTAATCTTGTAGACACCCCC
>CAZMYK010000197.1:0-7030 GCA_964570435.1 uncultured Saprospiraceae bacterium
CATTTAAGCACTGAGATTAGGGGCTATGATTTCCTTTTCAAGATCGAAAAAGAGGGTAATACCAAAATCTTAAGTACGAGCGAATGAGAATATTCTTAAGCTTCTTAATTCTGCTTACATCTTTGCCTATATTAGGTCAGTCAAGTGGAGTAGTGAGGGGGAAAGTTTTTGATGAAAAGACTGGGCAACCGATTATTTCGGCCAATGTGATCTTAGATAATGGGGAAGTTGGTACTACTACAGATATTGATGGCTTCTTTTCTATTAACAAAGTGAGAAGCGGGCCACAGACCTTAATGATTACCTATCTTGGATTCGACACCCTTTCTTATGATTTTGTTCTAAATGAGGGGCAGATCTTATTCAAGAACTTTACACTTACCGAGAGTTCAATTGAGCTAGGAACTATAAACATTTCAGCAGCTAGGCAAACAGCTAGGACTGAAGTACAAATTTCTAAAATTTCAATAGGGGCAAAGGAAATTTTAAAGTTGCCATCAATAGGTGGAGAGGCAGATATTGCTCAATACTTACAGCTAATCCCAGGAATCATATCAACTGGGGATCAGGGCGGACAGATCTTTATCCGTGGTGGATCGCCTATTCAAAACAAGGTCCTACTTGACGGGCTCACAATCTACAATCCATTTCACTCGATAGGATTCTTCTCTGTATTTGAGACCGAACTAATCAGGAATGTGGATGTCTATACAGGAGGCTTTAGCGCAGAATATGGTGGTAGAATATCTGCGATTGTAGATATTACAACAAGAGATGGTAACAAAAAACGGATCGGTGGACAAGTGGCTGCTAATCCGTTCTTATATAAGGCCTACATCGAAGGACCACTTGTCAAATATAGAGATGGTGGCGGTTCTACTTCCTTTGTGTTTAGCTCCAAGAATTCTATTATCGACAGAACAGCTGACCAAATATATCCACATGCTTCATTCAACGATACCATTGGTTTGCCATTTGAGTTCAATGATCTCTAC
Source organism: uncultured Saprospiraceae bacterium (assembly GCA_964570435.1). Classification (GTDB taxonomy): domain Bacteria; phylum Bacteroidota; class Bacteroidia; order Chitinophagales; family Saprospiraceae; genus Portibacter. The sequence goes on from CAZMYK010000197.1 coordinate 996, forward strand.
GGTAAGCTGAGTTTTGCAAATCAGAATGGTAGTCAGCTTAACTTGTTCGGGTTTAATTTCAGAGATAGATACAAGAACCCAGAAATTGCGGACCTCAATTGGAACAATTCTGGCGGTGGCGCAGATTTCAAGCTAATTCCGGGGAATTCTAATTTTATTCTAAATGGTATGATGGGTTATACTGACTACCAGATCAATCTGAATGAGACGGACGGGACTCCGCGACAAAGCAGTATCCGTGGCTTTACTGCCTTAATTGACTTTAATTTTTTCTCTAACAAAAGTGAGCTGAATTATGGTATTGAGTTCAATAGTTTCAATACGACCTTTACATTTCAGAATCCATTCAAGGTTATTCTTGGGCAGGATCAAAACACTACTGAGATTGCGGGCTTTGCGAAGTACCGTTATGTGCTTAGCAAGTTAGTCTTAGAAGCCTCGTTTCGTCTGCAATACTATGCATCTTTAGGAGAATTTTCACCTGAACCTAGGTTGGCAATAAAGTACAACATTACAGACTACTTGCGGCTTAAATTTGCTGGAGGTATCTACTCACAGAATCTTTTGTCGGCATCAAATGAAAGAGACGTCGTCAACCTGTTTACTGGATTTCTTAGCGGACCTGAGGAACAGATATTTGACCTTGGATCTAATACAGTCTCCAATAAAAATATTCAAACGGCTAACCACCTGGTGGGTGGTGTCGAGTTCGATGCGAGTAAAAACCTGAGATTTAATGTCGAGGCCTATTACAAAGATTTTTCGCAATTGATTGTTGTGAATAGAAACAAACTGCGAGGCTCGGACCCTAATTTTAGCACAGAAGAAGGCAGCGCCTATGGATTTGATGTGGCGCTAGATTATAATCTTGGAAGGTTTGCATTAACAGCTAACTATGCCCTGGGTTATGTTTTGCGATTTGATGGAGAACAAACCTATGCCCCAGTATTTGATCGTCGACACAATGTCAATGTGCTTGGAAGTTATTCATTCGGTGCCAATGCTTCGTGGGATGCAAGTATTCGCTGGAACATGGGCTCCGGCTTTCCTTTCACAAGGACCCAAGGCTTTTACAATTTGAACCCCTTTTCGAATGGGCTAGGGACCAATTATGCACAAGAAAACCCTGAATCCATAGGCATTTTGTATGAAGAGCAACGAAACCTCGGACGTCTTCCGTTCTATCACCGTCTAGATGCAAGTGTTTCGAAGACTATAGCGTTTTCTGAAAATCAGAATTTGGTAGTAGATGCTTCTGTTACAAATATCTATAATAGACGGAATATTTTTTACTTTGATCGCCTTACCTATAATCGGGTTAACCAGCTACCCATTCTTCCTAGTATTGGGTTGAAGTTTAATTTTTAGTAGGATATTACAGAATTAAGTGTACCTTTGCGCCCGATAAAATCCTATCGTCCGCTTGTTCGGATAAAGTAGGTATGGTTTAACCAAATAAATTTTAACAAATGCCAGTAAAAATTAGATTAGCCAGAAGGGGCCGAAGAAAGAATCCTTACTACCACATTGTAGTTGCGGATGCAAGAGCACCCAGAGATGGTAAGTTCATCGAAAACATCGGATCTTACAACCCAATGACAAGTCCAGCAACAATTGAACTTGATCAAGATAGGGCCTTGGAATGGATGATGAAGGGCGCACAACCCACCGATACTGCAAGAGCAATTCTTAGATTTAGAGGAGTACTTTATAAGAAGCACCTTATGAGGGGTGTAGCTAAGGGAGCTTTCTCAGAAGAAAAGGCGGAGCAAATGTTCAAGGAATGGATAGATGCCAAGGACAGTAAGATTGCTGAAAGAATTTTACAAGCAGCCGAAGAAAAGAAAGCGAGATGGAACGCGATTAGTGGAAAGCCAGGCGCCATGCCAGTGGTTGCAAGTGCAGACGCTGATGCAGCTCAAGCATTTACAACTGAAAGTGATGCTCCTGAGACAGTGACGGAAACAGCAGCTGTAGTTGAAGAGCCTGCTGCACCTGTAGCAGAGGAGCCTACTCCAGAAGCTGAGGTTGCTGAAGCAGTAGTTGAAGACGCCGCAGCACCAGTTGAAGAAGCTGCAGCGCCAGTTGAAGAAGCAAGCGCACCAGCAGCTGAAGAAGCTGCAGAAGAGCCAGCAGTAGTTGCAGAAGAAAGTCCTGCTCCAGCAACAGAGGAAGCACCCAGTCCTGCCTCTGATGACGCTGCTCCTGCAGAAGAAAAGGTGGATGGAGAATAAGTGAATATAAATTAGTGCTTTATATTTCTTAAATCACTATATTTACAATATATCGGAATACCTAACCTAGTAAGGCTTAATTGTCTTACTAGGTTTTGGTTTATTTATAACAAACATGTAAAAGATTTCAAATGGAATTGTTAGATGATAAATATGTTCAGCAATTAGACCAGATCGCTGATGCAATTCAAGAATCGGATGAGCTAACAGCTTTTCTTGATGAGGAAGAAGATGAGCAATACAACATACTTCGAGAAAAGTATGAACCTTATATCCAGACTATATACGAAGATGTTGCGCAAGATGATCCGTTGCAGGTTGTGGCCATGGAGAGAAAATTGCTAGAAGAGAAATTCGAAGGTCTTTACTTGTCTAGAATACTAGGTTATGCCGTCCTGAGAGGTGAAACGAATGATAACTTTAAGTACTTAAGACCACAGAATCACTTTAAGGACATACTTCTTACGATTTGTAATTCTAACAACTTCGACGTACTAAAAAATAGAGTAGGACAGGCAGTGCAGCTAGGTTTTGCTCTTAGTTCAGATATTTGGATTACGAATATCATGAATGCGATCAAGAACAAACGAGTGATTTACTTCCTAGAAGCACAAAAACTTGAAAAGTACAGGGATGTTAGGTCTCGTAGGACGAGTAATGTGAAATTTGCCAAGCAATTCGAAAGCCTAAACTACTACACAGGCGAGTTTCCTGATTCAGTCACTAGACTACGTGTTCTTACACCTTCATTGAAAAGTTTTCTATTCTATAGGTCAGAGCAAAAGATGGACAATTCCAGCTTACTACCAAAGATTAAGGACTTACTAGAAAATAAGGACTTCTACCATGAGAAGCAATTTGTTGAGCTCCTGCTTTTGATAGGTCTTTACTATGATTTGCCGAGCGATCTGCAGAAAGTATTTGAAAAGACGCTCAATGATGTAAGAAGTAGCCAAGAGGGATTCGATGAAGTATTCTTTAGCTTACTAGAAGAAATGCAGGATAGCGCGCATGTAATAAGTGCTGAACATCAGAAAAGGTTTTCAAGCCTTGTGGATAAAAGTAAGAAGGATGAGTTAAGTAAGTATTTCAAGACACTGGATATCATAAATTCTAAGGGCTATATTGATGATGCAGCTGTTGATGCTGCAAGGGATTATTACTACAAGCACGAAGGATTGTCGATACAGAACAGGTGCTTGCGAAACGCCATCTTTGCGAATTTTAGGAGAGTTTTTGGTAATCTAATACCTTCAGAATACTCTGAGTACTTTGAATTGAATAAGACGATTGTAAATTACATCAATATCTTCTCCAATCAGAAATTCAATCAAGATGTAAAAGAGTTAAGCCTCGTATATATCAAGAAGTTGCTTAAGTTTTACACAGACAAACGAGGTAGAGACTACCAAGACATTAAGAAGTTTGTGAAAACAACCTTCCTTGATTTAGGATTTATGAGTGAGAAAGAGTTAAAGGAGTTGTTTAAAACTAAGCGTAAGAAGAAGGTTGCAACAGCTTAGGATCAGCTATTTAGTTTTCCTCCTTGCATTATCAAGCGGCTTACTAGCTCAGGATCGAACTATGGGTCTTTTTCAAAATGATGAAGATGCATATGATGGCTATACCTTATTCGGCAATAGTGTTTACACCTATCTAATAGATAATTGCGGTGAGCTCGTCAACACCTGGCTTACAGACTACAAATCAGGTCACGCGATTCACTTATTGGAAAATGGCAATCTGCTGAGGGCTGGTCAAGTTGATGGTGATTTTATTGCAGGTGGTCGAGGTGGAGTGATTGAAATCTTTAATTGGGAGGGCCAGAGACTCTGGCAGTACTTTCATGCTGATTCTTCTGAATGGGCCCACCATGATATCGCACTCATGCCCAATGGGAATTTTCTTTTTTCTGCTTGGAAGCGCTATACTGTGGAAGAGGCTCGTGCCATGGGTTCAATGGTGGAGGAAGAGTTATGGTCGGAGAAGATCATCGAAATGCAAGTAAGTGAAAATTTTGAGCATAAGATTATTTGGCAATGGAATTCGTGGGACCACCTGATCCAAGAGGTGGATTCAACACTTGGTAATTATGGTATTGTAGCAGAGCATCCAGAAAAGATCGATATAAATTACGACTCTAAGATATCGGATGGTAGTAAGAATTTTCAGCATATAAATGGACTAGACTATAATGCTGAGCGTGATCAGATTGTTTTTAGTAGCCGCTTCTACAGTGAAATTATGGTCATTGATCATAGTACAACTACAGAAGAGGCTAGGACTGGAGAGGGTGGTAGGTACGGCAAAGGTGGAGACATCTTATATCGGTATGGAAATCCTGAAACGTTTGGTAATGGTGACTCCTCTGATCAGAAACTTCAAGGCCAACATAGCATACAATGGCTAGATAATAATCGCTTTATTGTGTTCAATAATCTATTTGAAAGTGGCGTCAAATCACGTGTGCAAATCTTTAATGATCCTGCTGCAGAAGATGGAGCCTACAATCTTGTGAATGGCACTTATGGTGACGACAGCATTACTTGGTCATATACCCAAGATTCTAATTTTTTCTCGAATATATTATCGAGTGCACAAGTACTACCCAATGATAATATTTTGATTTGCCTGGGTAAGACGGGGCGCTTCGTCGAAGTAACTGAGGACAAGAAGCAAGTCTGGGACTATGTCAATCCTGTTGATAGAAATCAAGGCCCACTAGTACAAGGTCAGAAGCCAACTCTTAATTTGATGTTTGAAGTAAAGCGTTATCCTCCTTCGTATGGCGCATTTGAAGGCAGAGATTTAGAGCCTCAAGGTGTAATCGAATTGGAACCTATTGCATCAGATTGCTCACTGACTTCATCTAATTTAGAGGTCCAGAGGAAGCAAAGTTTACAGTTGCTGTACGACGACTACCAGCAGATTTTTGTTGATAACTTTGGAGATGAAACTAAATATCAGGTATTTAATTCCAATGGCCTCCTAGTCAAATCGGGCATCCTCTTGGAGGGCACCTACCAAGTAGATATGGAAGGGATGTCACCAGGGATCTACTTCCTAAGGACTAATTTGGCTTCCTTTAAGTTTATCAAGATTTAGTAAGCAGGCCAATCTCTGCTATTGAGGCCACTTCTTGGTCACTGGTTTGCTGCGCAACAAACTTGATATAAGCAGCTTCAACCCTTTCAAACCTTACTTCCTGCATGATTGGATTGTTGCGAATATTTGCAAATTCACCACTACTTGCTAGGACCCAATCTTTGCCATCGATACTAGTGTAGAAGCTATATTTTTCCACATATCCGACAGGGTAACGCTGTTGCGTAGGTAGGTAGGTGAAGCCATTCAGTCGCAAGTTCTCATTAAGATGGATTATAAGCTCATTTCCCTGCCACCACGTTTCAGGATCTAGGTCAATGGCTTTCTGTGATTCTAGACCAGCATTAAGGATGTACCATTTGCCAGGACCAATGTCCATATTCTTTGTCGCTACCTCACTCTTCTTCTCACCATATGTACTAATCGCCTTGATTAGCCCTCCTCGTGGAAATCTGATTCCCGACCTGAATTCCTTAGAACTGAGCGTGGGTTCACTTCCGTCTGTAGTGTATTTTATAACTTGCCCCTTTTCAGATGTTGACATCGTAATCAGCCCTTTTTTGCTCCTCTTTATTTTCGGAGGAGTTAGCAAGGCAGGGGCCTTATATATTTCGAAATTATTAATCGTCGGGCAGGCCCTAGCATCTAAGATGCTTAGTCTCAGTTTGCGTGCGGTGTAGTTCTCAAGTCGTAGTA
>CAZMYK010000198.1:0-7022 GCA_964570435.1 uncultured Saprospiraceae bacterium
CCACCCTTACACTAAAACTAGTAAATGATAATCCTAGATCTCGACGACACCATCTTTGACCAAGACCATGAATCCCGACATATTCGATGAAGCCGTCGCAGTCATCAAGAACTACTTCGACAGCAGAACAGACGGCCTAAGTGAGGTCGTCCTTCGAGATCTTTGGGCATACCCGATCGACTTTGTGATAAGAAAGTATCAAATTCCATCCCTCGTGATGGACCAATTCTATGCTACTATAGCGAACATTGACTACCGAAAGTTAGCGATCAAACCATACCACGACTACGCCATGATCCATGAATTCAATCACCCTAAAGTCTTGGTCACCACTGGTCTCCGCATCCTACAAAATGCAAAGATAAATGCACTCGGAATTAGAAAAGACTTTGAGGCGATTCACATCGACGATCCCACTTCCATTCCGAGAAATGATAAACTTTCTATCTTCCAAAGGCTGCTAGAGGCATCCAATTTAAAGGCAGAGCAGTTCTGGGTCATTGGTGACAATCCAGATTCAGAATTAAAAGCGGCAAGGATTCTAGGAATGAAGTCAGTTCAAAGAAGTTCCAAGACCAAGAACGTCTCAAATGAGGTCCACCATTACATAGATTCATTCTCGGAATTGCGAGGCATTATTCACTAGGCAGACAGGCTTTGCTTCAAAGTCCTTTCAAATTGCAATCAACCATTCATGCGCAGGTCTAGGTGCTTAAGAAAATGAAAAGACTTCTCCCTCTCCGACTTTAACCTTAATATTGTTTGACTTAGTAAAGGAAATTTCGAAACCCTCATCTTCGATCACAGAGGCCAGTTGCTCATAGTTTTTGCTCTTGATCATCAAGTGGTCTTTCCGCAAAACGCGCCAGAACGGCAGCTCTTGATCTAGGTCATCTACTGAGAATCGCTCCGACAACTTCTTGATCGCATTACCTGTTCGCATTGGGCAGGTCACCTTTGTACCATGAGCAGCTGCTAGGTAGCTCGTAATATTTCCAATAGTTGTGATCTTTCCCTTCGGGATCAATCGAACAAGGTCTTCGACCTGATTCACGGTCGGGTGGAGCATCGTCCCTTTACCAAAAAACTTCTCCATTGTTTCTGGTATTTGTACAATCTTTGATTTTTGCATGTTTATATCTTTAGTAGAATTTAGAAGTAATTACGCAAGGAAGTCTAATATTAGGTCCTAGACATTCGACAAGATCGCCCTGATGGATTCAACTACCGTTTCCGGGGCGCTAGAGCTCGGTACTGATCGATATATTGCTACCGACTTATCCACCTCATCGATTTTTTTCATCAGATCCAGGCTCCGTTCCCGAAGCCCCGCGAACTTGTACTTCTTAGGATCGATGATTTGGCTATTGACCAGGAAGTCGACCTTCTTGCTACATCTACAGGCATTGCTAGAATCTACCAAACCACACTTCCTAGTCAAGAAGTTTCTGATTTTGACCCTAGACCGAGACAACTTCTTCCTAAAATTTTCAGAAGATATTTCCAGAATCTCGCCCCCTTCCATGCTATTGAATTCTAATATTTCAGATAGAATGTAGACCAATCGATCTTCAGGATTCAAGCAGAGAAGCAGTCCTTGAGTGCAACTGACTTTGACCTCTTCTTCTAACAATCGCAACTCGCCCTCATTCCTAGCGGTCAATACAAGATCAGATTGTCCCGTATCTATAAGCACCTCATATTCAGAAAATGAAGAAATGAAGTTTCTTGACTTCTTCCCTTTCTGAGTCAATAAGTAGTTGCTAGCGAGTCGATAGACCCAGGTTGTAAATTTGCTCTTGAAAGAAAAGGTGCTAAGATGGGTAATCACCTTAATCAATATTTCTTGGGTAGCATCCTGGGCGTCCTCTGGATGCAGCAACATTTTCAGGGACAGATTGTAGACATAGTCCTTTATACTATAGACGACCTTTTCCAGGGCTACTTTGTCACCTTCGTTGGCCCTTCCGACTATGACTTCTATTTTTTCGACATCCATTCTATAAGATTAGACTTTCTCAAGGTAGTCCGTGTGACAAGATGATCCCAAAATTTTGAAATATGTTTACTTGTGGCGACTATTCTAGGCAGATCATTTAGCGCCTATCCCCCCTGTTTCTCCTTTGCTCTATGGGCCTTCATAGCCTCATCAAAGTCCCTAATAGTGCCCTTAATACCAAATTGGTATAGCCATCGAAAGAAAACGCCTGCCCCCTTACTTGCCCTTTCCTCCTGTCCTACCCTGGCTCTTGGGTGGTCCATCAGCCCAGCTATTCCCTTCTTTATTTTTTGTGCTTCCGTATAGAAATTGATGCTCTTGATGTGCTTTACATTCTTGTAGCCATGGTGATCTGGGGCAACAATTCTCACAGGTGCACCGTGCTCGATCGTGAGTTTTTGATCATCAAGTTGGTCAGCTAGTAGCACATTCTCTACTAGCAAATCTGCAAGTGGAAGGGTTGTCTTGTAACCATCTTGCGCCTTGATGACCACAAAGTTGACTTGCTGTGAGAGCCTAGGAAGGACAAGGGTATTGTAAAAATCAATAAATCGGTAACCACCCCAGTTCAGGTCCAGTTTGCTCCAGGTGGTCACACAATGAAAGTCAGAGATCTTAGATATCCTAGGTAGTGAGGTGAGTTGATCAGATATTGTGAAAGCATCTAGGTCACCACCAATTTCGAGGCTTATTTTCTCCACCTCCGTTGGGAATCGCTTAGCATATTGTGGGAGACCAAATCTTGGGAAAATATCTGATACTTTCTGTCCTGGAGGTAGGGTTTTCATAAGTTCTTGCTTTCACTTAAAAAACAGCAGAGCATTCAAATAGGTTCAGGAAAGCTGACGCTTTATGACGCAATTTTCACGTTAATCATACTCTGTTCGCGTTGATGTACTTTCTCTTTTTTAAGTTGACAGCATTTCGTTACTTCACCATACATTTTGATGGAGAGAAGAAATATATCGCAAGACCACATCCCTTCCTTATATTGGAAGTGTCAGTTCTTAGGTTGGGGATTAGCATCTCTCTATTGGGCATACGTTGCCTTTGCGAAACTAGACTACACCGTCTTGCAAACGTGCATCAATTTCTTATTCGACGTATTAATTGGCATTGCTTTGACCCATAGTTATAAGTTAGCCATACCCAAGTTCGGTCGAAAATCGTACCCACTTAGCCCCCTACTTGTAGCCCTGTCCATTGGCCTCCTAGCAATAGCGTTCATGTTCCTCGTTAATCTAAAGTGGTTTATTTTCATGGATTTCATAAAGGGTGGAAGCTTCAACTTTCTAACGTCCTTAACTTTTTGGGACCCTCCCCTAATTACTGGTTTGAGGATGATGTGCATATGGGTTCTTGCCTTCCATTTATATCACTACTACCAAGAGAAGATGGCCTTAACAGCTCATAATGCTGAGCTAGCGATCCTAGCTAAGCAAATTCAAGTTGATCAACTCACTAAGCAACTCAATCCTCACTTCCTTTTCAACTCGCTAAATAGTGTCAAATCATTGGTTTCTGAAAACCCTTCTAAGGCAAAACGAGCAATAGATCTCTTATCTGACATCCTCCGTTCCTCTTTATACGGCTCAGAAGGTTTGACGACTGTAGAAAACGAGATCGCATTGATAAAGGACTATGTCGAGCTAGAAAAGTTGCGATTTGAAGAACGTTTGCAATTGATCATAGATGTTGACCAGCTAGTGCTAGGTGCTCAAATTCCATATCTATGTATCCAGACCCTTGTAGAAAATGCAATTAAACATGGAATACAAAATTCCATCAGTGGGGGGAGCATCACACTAACTGTTGCTGATAGCTCCGAAGATGTTGTCATTTCCGTCCAAAGTCCAGGAAGCCTAGCTGTAAAGAAAGATGAGAAAGATATAGGAGTGGGCTTAAGTAATCTTAAAAAAAGGCTAAATCTTGAATACAAAGACGAAGGGCGGTTCATCTTGAAAGAAGGAAGTGCAGGGAAGGTGACAGCAACAATTAGAATACCAAAAAAGTAGTTTCTTATGGAAAGGTTCAAAGTGGTAATCATTGATGATGAAAGGCTTGCTCGCGAGGAGGTAAAACGACACCTGCTCAAATATGATTCATTCGATATCGTGGGAGAAGCAGGTGATGCCAAGGAAGGACGAAGTGTTGTGGAAGCAACGAAGCCACACCTGATTTTTTTGGATATTGAGATGCCAGAAAAATCAGGCTTTGATCTACTTGATGAATTGACAACCGTTCCAGAAATTGTGTTTACAACCGCGTACAGCGAGTATGCAAGCAAGGCCTTTGATGTCGAAGCCCTAGACTACTTGGTGAAGCCCATCAGAGAGGAACGCTTTGCGAAGAGCATAAGCAGGGTCAAGAAGGAACTGTCGAAATCAAGCGTCTCCCAACCTGGATTCACAATGAATCAGAAAATTTTCATCAAAGAGGGTGATAAGTGTTTCTATTTTCCAATTAAGGACGTGCGTTATATTGAGTCTCTTGAAAACTATGCCAGACTGCACTTTACCGAAGGTAAGGCGATGCTTAAGAAGTCCCTGAACAGCATCGAGAAAAAACTGGACCCAAGTGTCTTTTTCCGAATCAACAGAAGTCAAATCATCAACACCAATTTTGTCAAGGAAATTCGACCAGGCTTCAAGGGTAGGTTAAGACTAGTCCTGGAAACCGGTGAGACCTTCGAAGTCTCAAGTAGACAATCTATGAGATTCAAGAACTGGAATAGTCTCTAGGAAAATCTCGATAATATCAAGCGATGCCTGCCTGAGTCGACAGTGTAGCAGAATTCTATGCCCAGACTTTTGGGTGTCACTAAAATGTATAGATTATGAATTTGCATCTTAAATATTTCGCCTTCTTAATACTAGCCTTCCTTCTATGTTTATACTCTTGTAAACCCGCAGATGGTATTGCAAGCATCAAACCCATAGAACATGAGGGTTTAGAATACTTGCTCCATGACAGCCTTGTAATTAGGACGTCTGCAGGGGTAGAAATAGCACTCCTCGTTGTAAGACAAAAGGGAGTCACTTCTGCCCTTCCAAGCATTTTACAACATACTATCTACAAGAGAGACAATGACTATATGAGGGCCTTGATTGCTGCCAAGAATGGCTACGTTGGAGTGGTGAGCTATACAAGAGGAAAGGCTTGGAGTCGAGGTGAGGTCATCCCTTACGAGCATGAAGGAGGGGATGTCTACCAGGTGATCGATTGGATCACTAAGCAGGATTGGAGCAATGGAGAGGTAGGCATGCAAGGAGGTAGCTATAATGGTTTCACCCAATGGGCTGCTGCAAAGAAGCTGCATCCCGCCTTGAAGACCATTGTCCCAGCTGCATCCTCGTCACCGGGAATAGGAGAACCCGCGGAAAATGGTGTATACATGACCTTCCTCTACCCTTGGTTCCCCTTTGTCAGCAATAATAAGACCCTGGACCATGATACCTACGGAGACCATGAAAGATGGAACAGCCTTAAACAAAACTACTACAGCCAAGGTATTGCCTACCGCCAATTGGATAGCCTCGATGGCACCCCCAATCCTTTATTTCACAAGCAACTCAAGCACCCTACTTACGATGAATACTGGCAAGATATGATGCCATACCAAGAGGATTTCGCTAGGATCAAGATTCCGATTCTAAGTACGACAGGTTACTACGATGGCGGCCAAATCGGTGCCTTGTACTATCTTAAGCAGCACTACAAGTACAATCAAAATGCTAACCACTACCTCGTCATCGGGCCTTTCGGACACCTGGGTTCGCAATATGTACCAGAGCACGAAATTAACGGCTATAAAATAGATTCTGCGGCCCAGATCAACATCGTCGATCTAAGTTACAAGTGGTTCAATTATATATTCAAGGATGCTCCTAGGCCTGATCTATTGAAGGACAAGATTAATTTTCAAGTAATGGGTAGCAATACTTGGAGGCATGTTGCCAAGCCCAGTGATATCAGTAACGACACCCTCAAGTTTTACTTGAATGCCGAATTATCTGACGTGCCATTTCTTTCTAAGTATGGAACGGGGAATAATGGACTAAAAAATCACTACTCATTGACGAAGAATGTAGCCAAACATTTGACCTTCATTCCACAAGAAGTTGACCTTACGGACAGGACAATGGAAGGCGAGAATAACTACTGGAATCCTCAGATTCTCAGTGACTCCTTGCCGCTAAGCAATGGCCTTTCATTCACTACTAGTCCGTTCCAAGAAGATATAGAGTTTAGTGGGTCCTACAGTGGAAACTTAAAACTTGAGATCAACAAGAAGGACGTGGATTGTTCGATAGTCATTTACGAGGAAACTGCAGGTGGTCAGTATTTCAAGCTGACACAGCAATTTATAGGTAGAGCTAGCTTGGCTAAAGATCATAAACAAAGACAACTGCTCACCCCAGGTAAGATCGAAGATTTTCCTTTTACCAATGTAAGGATGACGAGCAGATTGCTTAAGAAGGGAAGTCGCCTGATCCTAGTACTCAATGTCAACAAACATCCTCATGAACAAGTCAACTATGGTACCGGCAAGGATGTTAGCGATGAGACAATGAAGGATGCTGGCGAACCGCTTAAGATCAAATGGTACAATGAAAGCTTTGTCAAGATCCCCGTCTTTATTGACGACAAGCAGTAGAAAGTATCCTCTTGTTTGGGCATCTTGGTAATGCTTCTTTAGATAGGTGTCTGATCAAGAAAGATAGTAGCAATCATATGAGAGGCTGGATACCAAGACCTACTCAATATTTACCTACAGCAATCCTAGGTGGCCTTCTGATAAGCCTCATGCAACCACAGTTGCAATTCTTCATCAACTTCGCTGGCGCTTGTCATGCGAACTCGATGAGTGCACATGGTTCCGAAAGGACCTGAATTTTCAAGTCGGTCTGTCAATTCCTTACCCTTCAATTTTAAACCCAGGTCAATCCTGGTCTTCGTTGCCGACTTTATCAGTGCGAATTGCTTTTTCCTAATGACGCTAACACTTGTTTTCTTGGGCGTA
>CAZMYK010000199.1:0-7016 GCA_964570435.1 uncultured Saprospiraceae bacterium
CTCATACCAAAGGAACAAATTGCAGTTTGGATCGGTTTCGTCATACATTTACATTTAGCCAAGCTCACCAAAATAGATTGTTTATCCAAGGAGCCAGCCCATCAGCCCTAGACCTATGGGTATTTTTTGTATTCAACTTAGTCAGTGAGTACAATTTAGTGCTTATACATGCAATTGCTTTAGATTTCTAGAAATTATTCTATGTAAATACGAATTCAGGTTACTGGGATGCAAACAATTAACTTCAATGAGCTACATGGTCTGTAGTGGATTCAGTAAATTTACAAGGCTGATGGTGTATCGCGCAAAAAGGATAGGTAAGTCGCTTAGAAGCACTTGTCACAAAATTGCGAAAACGTATCACTAGTGATTCTAGCAATTTGTAAGGATATGCAAAAATGGACAGTGACATGTGGTGAGTCTATCTTATGTCAAACGTAATTAGAGCAAAGAAATGAAGGCACGCACAACGATATATGACATTGCTAGGAAACTGAATATTACTGCAGCGACTGTATCAAGGGCACTAAATAAGAATCCCAAAATTAGTAAGAAGACAAGGGAATTGGTCATTGCGGCAGCAGCTGACATGAATTACAAGCCCAACAAATTAGCTCTAGCGCTGAAAAGTGGTCGGAGCCATAATGTTGGAATTATTGTACCACGAATTGACCGGAACTTCTTTGCTTCAGTAATACGTGGTATGGAAGAAAAACTTTATGGCGAGGGCTATCATGCCATAATTTGCCAATCTCACGAAAGTGAAGAGTTTGAGATTGACAATATCGATGCCTTGATCAATGCTCAGGTAGATGGCATCTTTATGTCCACTTCATCTGAAAGCCAGGAAATCTTAGACGCAATTGGCCGTATAATTGGCAAAGGAATTCCTGTGGTACTTTTCGATCGACGGATTGATCTCAAAGGGGTTAGTTCTGTAACTATTGATGACGTAGATGGAGCTTACAAGGCCACGCAGCATCTAGTAGACCAAGGTTGTCAAAGGATAGCACATCTAGCTGGGGACCTGAGTCTTAAGATTTACCAGGAGCGTTTTGAGGGTTATCGTAGAGCACTAGTTCAGAATGGCTTGACGATCAATGACGAATTGATTATTCAAACTGCTAGTGAGGTGGATGATGGATCAAATGCCGTGGAAGCCCTACTGGCCAATGAAAATCCACCAGATGCCATTTTTTCTGCAAGTGATTTTGCTGCCCTCGGAGCCATTCGAAAACTAAAGGAAAAAGGCCTGAGACTACCGCAAGATTTTTGCGTGGTAGGATTTAGTAATGAACCCTTCACAAAATTTGAAGAGCTTAATATTTCGACAGTTGATCAATCTCCCGTAGAAATGGGTAGGATTTGTGCTGAGGTATTTATTGAAAAGATTAACGACAAGTCCTTGAAAGCCAAAGAAAAAGAGGTTGTTCTTGAACCCAAGTTGATCGTGAGACTATCCTCTTCGAGGAAGCGAGATACTTAGCCTTTGTATTTACAAGTGTACAACTTCCCCACTTAGAAGCTTTCGACCTCCTTGAAAACAACAACTTGAAGTATAGATCGCAACTTACTAGATGTTTCTTCTCGTCATCAGTCTTACAATGACACCCCTCTTTTCCACGGAATAAAATCATCTTGATTCAGAAGTCTTGCTTTCGCCTTCTTCTTTCCACTTGCCACAGCAATGATGAATTCTAGAAGCTGATTCCCCATCTCTTCGATCGTCTGTCGACCGGAAATAACTGGACCTGTATCGAAGTCAATGATGTCACTCATCCTACTTGCAAGATCAGAATTAGAAGATACCTTTATCACAGGGGCAATCGGATTACCTGTTGGAGTCCCAAGCCCTGTCGTAAATAGTACGAGGTTCGCACCAGATCCCACCATGCCTGTTGTACTTTCTACGTCATTGCCAGGAGTGCACAAGAGATTAAGACCAGGTTTCTTCACATATTCCCCATAGTCTAAGACATCTACGACAGGTGAGTTTCCACCTTTCTTGGCGGCACCGGCAGACTTCATAGCATCTGTAATCAAGCCATCTTTAATATTTCCAGGAGAAGGGTTCATGTCAAATCCTGATCCTGCATCTACTACAGTCTTTTCGTAAGCCTTCATCAGGTCTAAGAACTTCTTACCTTGCTCTTCTTCAACACACCTATTCACGAGCTCCTGCTCGACGCCACATAATTCAGGAAATTCAGATAGAATCGCGACACCTTGAAGTGCAGCCATGACATCAGAGACATAGCCTAGCGTTGGATTAGCGGAAATGCCAGAAAATCCATCTGAGCCACCACACTCTAATCCAATCCTCAATTTTGAAAGAGGAGCCGGACTGCGTTTTATATTATTCGCCTTCTTTATCTCTGCAAAAGACTCCTTAATAATAGTAGAAAGCATCTGATCTACCGTCCCCATTTGTTGCTGTTCATAAATCAGAACGGGCTTCTCAAAATCCTTGTTCATCGCATGAAGGGCCTCCCTAAATACACTTATCTGCAGGTTTTGGCAGCCAAGGCTCAGTACAGTTGCACCAGCTACATTGGGATTATTAACATAGCCAGCAAGCAGTCTTGCTAGGGTTTGAGAATCTTGTCGAATTCCACCGCAGCCCCCTGCGTGTGTGATAAATTTAACGTCGATATTCTCAAACACTTTTTCTTCCACAGTGTGGTCCTCTTCTTCCATCTCACTGCCTTGTACCAAGGAGCGAAGTAGCAAACGATGCTTATTGGACTTTTGCGTCAATAATTCCTTTTCAAAAACTTCTTTGAGTTCTTCAATATTTCGATTTTCGCAAAAGACCAGCGGAAAGAACAGCCAGACGTTTTCAGTACCTACCTGACCATCCTCCCTTTCATATCCCATAAAGGTTCTTGTCCTCCATTGACTTACATCCATTGGATCCCAAGAATAAGAAGCAGTCTTAGCAGAAACCTCCTCACTACTGTGTTGAACATTCGAAGTCGTAAGTAGTCCACCTTTAATGATATCTTGACTCGCAGTCCCGACCAATACACCATACATTATGATGCGATCACCAATCCGAAAATCGTCCAAGGCAATCTTGTGTTTTGCTTTAACATCACTTTCGATAGGCAATGCTTGATTTTCGAAATCAAGTACACTTCCGGCTTTAATATTTTGCAAGGCAACAGCTACATTGTCACTTGCATTCACTTTCATTAATATATTCATTTACAGTAATTTGAATTTACTTCATATTACGCAGAGTTATTTTTTGCTTAGCTTCTCTCGGCTTTATAGTCCTACTTTCTAAAGATCAAACAAACTAGGCAGCCATAGGGTCAATTGCGGAATGTAGGTCACTAAAAACAAGGCTACAATCATTGCTATGAATAGTGGTAGCAGCGGCTTTATCACCTTCTGAATAGTTGTTCCTGCAACTCCCACCCCGACAAATAATACGGATCCGACTGGAGGTGTACAAAGTCCAATACATAGGTTAAGGACCATAATTATTCCGAAGTGAATCGGGTCCATTCCCAAGTCACTTACAACTGGGAGAAAGATAGGAGTAAATATCAGAACAGCCGGTGTCATATCCATAAATATTCCAACAAAAAGTAGTAGCAAATTGATAATCAAAAGGATTACGATTTTATTATCACTAATTGCCAAAAGAGCTGAACTGATATCTTGAGGAATATTTTCGTAAGACAAGACCCAGGACATACTCATTGAAGCAGCGATCAAGAGCATCACAATCGCAGTTGTAACAGATGAATCCAGCAGGATACTTGGTAGAGACTTAAAACTAATTTCTTTATAAATAAAGCCTAGAACAAGGGTATATAATACTGCTATTGCTGATGCCTCAGTAGCAGTGAATATTCCTACCACTATTCCTCCAATCACGATCACCAATAGCATGAGGCTTGGTACGGCATTCACAAAGGTGCTCAATACTTCTTTTAACCTACTTTTCTTTCCGAGCTTATATCCGTTCTTCTTTGCCCAAAATGAGGCAACGATCATCAGAAAGAGTCCAGTGATAATACCTGGGATATAACCGGCTAGGAATAATGCTGCTATAGAAACACCTCCGCTTGCAAGCGAATAGACGATCAAGACATTACTAGGAGGAATGATCAGTCCAGTTGTGGCAGATGTAATATTGACAGCTGCACCAAACTCTTTTGAATAACCTTCCTTTTCCATTTCAGGACCTAGTATGCTTCCCATTGCAGATGCTGAAGCCATAGCCGAACCAGCGATTGCCCCCATTAGCATGGCACCAATTACATTAATTAAGGCCAAGCCACCTGGGAGGGAACCCACCAGAGTCTTAGCAAAGGCAATCAGCCGATGGGCAATTCCACCCTTATTCATAAGTGCTCCAGATAATATAAAGAAGGGAATTGCAAGCAAGGAAAAACTATCAAGACCTGTGGCCATCCTTTGGGAAACAGTCGTCAATGCAGCCACGGATGGGATACTAATAAGCATCGTAAGCAAGGCAGATATAGCAATACTCCAAGCAACAGGTGCACCTGATGCAAGCAGACTTACAAAACTTAAAACCAGCACAAGAATTGGTACGTAATCCACAATTTAAACTTTTAGGAGGTCAGAAATCTTGTAATAGACAATCAAAAGACCACTCAGAGGAATTACCAAGTAGACATAAGCAAGCGGAATCTGCAAGGCAGGTGATCTTTGATCTAGCACCGACGTGATGTAGACCAATCTAAGTCCCCCAATTAGCATTGCTGCAAATGCGAAAGCGATAATGATTACATAAATGATTTTTTTCAACCTGGTCTGACCCTTTGCACTCAATTTCTGTGGGAGTACATCGATTGCAACATGCAGGTTCTTTCCAGAAACATATGCTGCACCGAGAATCCCTAGCCAAATCATGAGATATCTTGCTAGTTCGTCAGTAAATGAGCTAGGTGTACCAACTACGAATCTGGTAAAAACTTGCCAAAGTACGTTGACCACCATGACACCCATAATTACGGTCAAAACGCTACCTAATACTTGATCTAACTTACTTCTGAAGCCCATATTACTTGGTATTTCTTACTTTATCAATTAGATCTAACATATGGGGATCACCCTGGTATTTTTCATACACTGGTGCAACATTTTGAAAGAAGACTTCTTTGTCTGGCCGTGTGACTTCTACACCAGCTGCAATCACTGCATCGAGTGCCTCCTTTTCAGCAGCAGCCCAAAGTGATCTTTGGTAGGATACCGACTTTTCTACAGCCTCAGTCAGCCAAACCCTTTCTTGTTCTGATAGTTTATCCCAAATATGAGTTCCCATAATGAGAACATCCGGCAGCACAGTATGCTCATCCAATGAATAATACCTACAGACTTCATAGTGTCTTGAGAGGTAGAAACTAGGTGGATTATTTTCTGCTCCGTCCACTACACCTTGTTGAAGAGAAGTATACAATTCACCCCAAGAAATCGGTGTAGGTGAACCACCCAAACTTTTCACCATGTCCATGGCTGTCACACTTTCCATGACCCTGATCTTTAACCCCTCCAAGTCTGCTGGCGTTTTTACCGGTTTTTCCTTAGTATAAAAACTTCTGCTCCCTGCATCATAGTAGCACAAGCCTTTAATCCAATACTTTGCCCCCTCATCAAGAAGTTCCTTCCCCACTGGTCCATCTAGGACTTCGAACGCATGTTCTCTATCCCTAAATAAAAAGGGCAAGCCCAAGACCTTCATTCTCGGAGCGAAATTCTCCATGACACCTACCGATACTTTCGTCATGTCCAAACTTCCAATTTGCAACAGTTCTATACATTCTCTTTCTGTGCCCAATTGCTGACTTGGATATATTTCTAAACCCATCTTACCTCCAGAAATCTCCTCCAAATCGTAACCCATTTTGACCATTGCCTTGTGAACCGAGTGATTTACATCTAATCCATGGGCAAGCTTCAGATTCCTCTTATCAGAAATAGATGAACATGCCGATAAAACTAAAACTGTGGTACAAATGAAAGCAAGGCGGAAAGATCTCATAGCTGCTATTTTTTACAGGACTTAATGATGGACAAGGCTTTACTTACATTCTGAGTCAATTCGTCAAAGGATCTATTTGCTATGATATCCTTGGAAATAAGTTTAGAACCCATTCCTACGCACGTCACTCCTGCATCAAACCATTCTGAAAGATTCTCTTCTGTGGGAGAAACACCGCCAGTGGGCATGATCGATGTCCATGGCTGCGGACCCTTAATGGCCTTTACAAAATTAGGTCCATAGATTCCGCCAGGGAATAACTTTACGATCTCGCAACCTAACTCTTCAGCCTTACAAATTTCCGTTAGTGTCCCGCATCCTGGTGACCACATTACCTTGCGCCTATTGCACACCATGGCAATATCTTCTCGCAAAACGGGTGTAACTATAAAGTTAGCCCCCAGACTCATATAAAGTGAAGCTGCCGCTGCATCTGTTATCGAACCCACTCCTAGTATCATCCCTGGCAACTCTGCAACAGCATACTTATTAAGTGCCGCAAAGACCTCATGAGCGAAGTCCCCCCTAGCGGTAAATTCAAGCAAACGTGCTCCCCCATCATAACAGGCTTTGAGCACTTTCTTTCCTAATTCAATGTCGGCATTGTAAAATAAGGGTACCATCCCTGTCTCTTTCATTACGTTAGCCACTTCTATTCTTGTATATTGAGCCATTTTTTCTTTTCTTAATTGTACTTATCGTGAAACTCTTCCCGAGGCATCACCTCCCATTAATTTTTCAACTTCCGCAACCTTCACTAAGTTGGCATCTCCATAGATTGTATGTTTCAAGCATGAAGCAGCAACTGCAAAATCCAAGGCCTGCTGATCGTCTTCTGGGTAAGTCAAAAGTCCATAAATAAGACCTCCCATAAAACTATCTCCTCCACCCACTCGATCTACAATGTGTGTGATTTGATACTGCCTGGACTCATACATCTTACCTCCATCGTACATTACGCCAGCCCAGGTATTATGTGAGGCGGATAAGGAAC